>JAICUM010000664.1 GCA_025935855.1 Pirellulales bacterium
CGTTCGCGGTTCTACCTATGGCGGGGCGACGGAGGCGCTGCTCGAACTGTCGCGCAAGGGCCAGCACATGCACCTGACGATTACGCCCGACGGGCCACGGGGACCGCGGCGGCGACTTGCCCAAGGGCCGATCTTTCTCGCCTCGCGGATGCAGTTGCCGATTGTGCCGATTGGCATCGGCGTTGATCGGCCTCTTCGCGCTCGCACTTGGGACCGCTTCGCGATACCACGGCCGGGCTCACGGGCGCGGGCCATCACGGGGCCCGAGATCATGATTCCGCCGGGGCTGGATCGCGGTGAGCTGGAACTTCGCCGGCAGGGCGTCGAACGGCTGCTCAACGATCTTGGTGACGAGGCCGAAGCGTGGGCCGTGAGCGGCGAGCAGCGGGTTGGTTCGATTCCGATTTTCCGGCAGGGGCTGTATTTGCCGCCTTGTGAGATGGAAGAATCCACGCGGAAGATAGCCGACGTGCAGCCCATCGAAGGCGGCACGAGCGCGAAAAGGCTCATGCGCCGAGCGGGATAGGCGCCTACTACGGGAGGCGATTGCTCCCTTAGAATAAGGCTTGGACAGAGCGACGCCTTGTCCCGATAGCCGCGACGCTACGCGTCGCAGGCGCGCTCCGCATAAGTTTCCATCGAATGAAACGCGGTTGGCGCTGCTCCGGCGATGCGTAGCATCGCGGCTAGGCAGTTAGCGAACGAACGCGGCTTTGCTTGACTGATGTCCCATGTCGATTGACGTAACCATCGAAATGACCGCCGTGGCGCAGGCCGAGCCGGTGTTGACCGTCTCGCAGCTTTCGCTGTTGCTGAAGGGCGTCGTCGAGGAAAGCTTTCCTTCGGTGTGGGTGTCCGGCGAGATCTCGAACTTTTCGCAGCCGCAGTCGGGACATTGTTACTTCACGCTGAAGGACGAAGGGGCGCAGATTCGGGCCGTCTTATGGCGAACGACGGCGAGCAAGCTAAAGCTGGAGCTTCACGACGGGCTGGACGTCATCTGCCGCGGGCGGCTGGACGTGTATCCGCCGCGCGGCAGCTACCAACTGGTGGTCGAGCAGCTTCAGCCGAAAGGCGTCGGCGCCTTGGAGCTGGCGCTGCGGCAACGGCGGGAGAAGCTGGCCAAGGAAGGGCTGTTTGACGCCCGGCGCAAGCGACGTCTGCCGCCGTTCCCGAGACGCATCGGCGTCGTGACGAGTCCCACGGGCGCGGCGATTCGCGATTTTCTGCAGGTGCTGAAGCGGCGGTGGAGCGGCGTCGAGGTGCTCGTTTTCCCCGCGCGGGTGCAAGGGGACTGCGCGGCGGACGAAGTCGTGGCGGGGATCGAAAAAGCCAATCGCGTCAAGCCGGCGCTCGACGTGCTGGTGATCGCCCGCGGCGGCGGCAGCTTGGAAGACTTGTGGTGCTTCAACGAGGAAGTGGTGGTGCGAGCGATCGCGGCTTCGGGCGTGCCGACGGTCTCGGCCATTGGCCACGAGATCGACGTGACGCTTGCCGACCTGGCGGCCGACGTTCGCGCGCTGACGCCCAGCGAAGCGGCGGAGCGGGTTGTGCCGTCGTCGGCAGAAGTATCCGAGACGGTCGACGCGTTCAAGTCGCGGCTTTCAATGACGATGACGCGATTGATGACGCATCTGCGAAGCCGCTTGGACGCGCTGGCCAGTCGCCCTGCCCTGGCCCGGCCACTGGAAGCCATTCATACGCGCGGCCGGCGAGTCGATGAAATCTCGTTGCGAATGGCCGCCGCCGCTCGGAACGTCACGCGCGATCGGCAGACTGCCTTAGCGACCCTGGCAGGAAAGCTGGAGTCGCTTAGCCCGTTGGGCGTTCTCGGCCGTGGCTATAGCTTAACCTATTCGGAAGAGAATCGGCTTGTGACTTCGGCCGCCGAGCTGCGGGCCGGCGAGCGGATCATCACGAAGTTGCAGCGCGGGTCCGCGGTAAGCGTCGTCGAGCAAACCACTACAAGCGAACATTCAGACTAATGGCGGACACCCATTCCATGGCCAAGAAAAAAACAGACGTCGATCCGGCGGCGCCGAGCTTTGAAGAATCGCTCGCTGAGTTGGAGCAAATCGTCGCGAAACTCGAGGACGGCAAGCTGGGACTGAGCGATTCGCTCACCGCCTATGAGCATGGTGTGAAGCGGCTGAATCATTGTTACCAACTGCTTCGCCACGCGGAGCGGCGCATCGAATTGGTGAAGTCCGTGGACGGGGAAGGGGCCGCTCAAACCACGCCGCTGGAGGATTCGGACGATGAGGATCTAACGGCCAAATCCGCGGCCCGCAGCCGGCGCCGCTCGGCCGTTCCGCCTTCCGAGCCGAAAAATGGCTGCGTGGACGATGACGGCGGTTTGTTTTAGCATGATGTGAGAGTTTCCTGACGGGGTCGAGAGTCTTTTGCGACTGGTGAGTTAACTCCCAAAGAGGAGTTTCCAGTCGCAAAAGACTCCCGACCCCTGCC
>JAICUM010000217.1 GCA_025935855.1 Pirellulales bacterium
GGCCTGAAGAAAGAGGCGGCCAAGCTTGATCAGGTGACGACCGCGCAGGCGAGTTCGTCAATATCCGCGCCGGTCATGGTCTATGGCGGCAGGCCAACGCCTTCATCGGCGGCGAAGGATCGCGTCTCTCAGCTTATTGTCGACGGCAAGCGCGACGAAGCCGCGAAGTTGCTCGTGAGCGAGGTGCTCAGCCAAGCTCGACCGCTGTTGGCGTCGCCGCAGAACTTCAGTTACGGCCGCAACCAATTCCGCTCGATAAAACAGCGGGTTGAGGCGCTCGGTCTGGCCAAAGAAGTGCTGGCGGCGATCAAGGCGGCCAGCGGCGATGATCCGCGGAAGCTAGCCGAGTACGCCATCGTGTGCGAAATGTTCGACCAGCCCGACGAAGCGCGCAAGGCCTACGAGCAAGTGCTCGAAAAAAAGCCGAAAGAGGACGCCGTGCGGGTGCGGCTGGTGATGCTGCTCAAACCTGACGCCGACTCGAAGGCCATCGAGGAGCACTTCAAGAAGCTCAGCGGGCCGATTAGCAACGTCTTGGGCCAGACATTCCAGCAGCGGATGCAGGACTATGAGCTCACGATGGAAGAGCGGATCGAAAACGCCGCTCTGGCGGCGAAGTATTTACGAGCGGTCGCTGACGACAAGAATTCAATGGTCTCGTGGGCCGACTATCTCGCACACGCGCTGGGAAGGCAGTTCTACGCCCGCAACGGTTCGGGCTTGCCGTCTCTCTACAGCACGGAGGAAGACCGGCAGACGAAATCGGAGGCGCGCACTCAATTGATCCTGCGGCGTCGGGCCGTGCATCGCGAGCTGTGCGAGGCGATGCTGGCCATCCCTGAGACAGCGCCGAAAGGCTTCACCCACTTGCTGGCCGCGGCCGAGGCCGAAGGTAAGGCGGGCGATGCATTCGTGGCGCTCGCCGCCAAGGCGCTGCGAGATCAGGCCGCGAAGAAGCCGCGGCTGAGTTCGCAAATGAATTACAGCACGAGCGAAAGCAGCGTGCGAATGCAAACGCCGCAGGAGTACCTCGTGCGGCATGCGGTGAAGACCGGCGACTGGAAGCTCATCGACGACGAGCTGAAACCGGCGCTTGAAAAATCGTGGGACAAGACGCCGGGGCAAGTGCTCGATCGAATGGCCAAGCTGTATCGCTGCCCGCCGGAAGAGTTTTTGGCGACCGCCCGGAAAGTGCTTGCGCAGCCCGGAGCGCGCATGGCCGGGCCTGATGCCGGCGACGGGCTGGACATTGTCCTCTCGGCATGGACCGATCGACAGCTGGCGGTCGACGTGCAGCCGCTCATGCTGGAGCAACTCAAGCGGCTGGCCAAGTCGCAGAATCACGCCCGCGCGCCCGTGGCATTGCCGGCCTATTTCGAGGAAGTGAATCGACAGCAAGGGCCGGCCAAGTCGCTCGCGCTGTTGGAAGAGGTCGCGACGATTTACCTGGGGCCGAAGGAAAAGCGCGCCGACGCATTCGCCAAGTTCAATCGCAACCAGGGTTGGAGCTGGGGTTCGCCGATGGGCAATGCCTATGTGTTTGGGCGGTTCCTGTCGGAGCTGGTGGAGCGGCCAGGACTGTTGACTGTGGTCGGGGTCGTCGCGCAGGACCTGCCAAGGTCCGATCAAGTTAATGGGAATCTCGAGGGAATGGCGCACAACCGCGTGATGAAGGTGGCCGCCCTGCCGTCGGACAAGCTGCTTGCCGAGCTTGCCGGCTCGGTGTGGCTAGCGCAACTCGATTTGTTTGATCCACTGTTGGTGAAGAGTCGCAATGACCAGGTTCAGTCCTGGCTGTCCCTCTTATTGCATGCCGTGAACGGCAACGGGGAAAAGAAAAAGGCGTTGGCCGAGGCGATTGCGAAGGCTAATGCCGAGAAGCCGACCTTCGGCTTAAGCTTGATGGACGCCTACTTCCGCGGCGGCGACGCGCTGTTGGAGTTTACGGCCGCGCATCTGGATGACCTGCGCAAGGTGGACAAGGACCGGCAGGCGCGAATCGCGGCGCTCGTCGAACAGCTCGTGGGAAAGAATCAGCTCGCGAAAAACGATCTGAAGGAAGCACTCAAGCCAGTGAAGGAATGGATCGAGGGCACGCAGGGCGATCAGTCCATGCAACTGTTGGAAAAAATACGCAAGGCGAAGCGGCTCGAGGAGCTGGTCGGTGAAAACAGCTACCAGGTCGCCGACGTCGTGGGCAGCATGGTCCGTGGTCTGATGAACCGTAATCCCGCGGCGGCGCGCGAGGTGTTCTTCCGCTATGCGGAGCTGGCGACTGACGCCCAGAAACGGGATGCCTGGGACGTGTACCTCAGCGAAGGCGCCACGCCGGCGGGCTATCTCTTGACGAGATTGGTCCCGCGCAACGAGCAGTCGACGCTGGCGGTCCTGCCGCTGCTCACGGACATTATCGCCAACGACAAGAGGCAGCTCATCGAGTACTCCCAGAGCAATCAGCTTGGCGTGACCGACGCGCTGAACCGCGCATTCGAGGACATCGTGCGCGAACGGGACGGCAAGAAGGTTGCCCCCGCCGAGGGGCTGAAGCAATTGGTCGAAAAGGTGTCCGCGCAGCTCGAGGGCCGGCCGCCCGAGATGAGCTCGCTGTTCATCGACGCCTGGTACGACCTGTTGAACAATCGATTCGGCGATGAGAAGGAGTTCAGCAAGGTTGCCGAGTGGGCCAAGAGCGAGACGGCCGGCGGCAAGCCCACCGGCGTTTCGGCGGATCTTTACGCGGCGATCGAGCTCCGCCAGGCGGCGAAGTCGATTGCCGACAAAGCGAAGCCCAGTGCCGGCGAAACGGCTGCCGCCGGCGACCAGTTTTACCATCAGCATTTCCAGCGGCTCCTGCAAAGCGACAAGTTGCCGCTGACCTGGCGCGTCCATCTGGCCAAGGTTCTCGTCGATCACGATGGCGAGCGCGTTCCCGCGGAGTTGGGCGTTCAGGTGTTAAAGGCGTACAACGCGGCGCTCGACCCCAGCGTGCCGATCACCACGCCGCAACAGCGATCGATGCTCGCCTGGATGGCGTGGTCCGAGTTGGGCGAACCGTTCAAACAGCCGCTTGCGGAATGGCAGGACAAATGGGCGAAGAGGTTTCTGCGCGTCCTCGCCATGCGTCCGACCGCTCGCTATCCTCGCTCGGACGAGATCAATAACGACGAACTGCTGCTCTTCGCACTTGACGTCTACCTGCGGCAGGGCGATTCCGAACACGCGACGGCGCTCATCAAGCGTTATCCGATTCTCAACACGAATCCGGCTGTGATCGTGTCATTGCTGCGTGCTAAGCAGCCGGACGAGGCCGCGAAGTTCCTACGATCGCACTGGTCGGAACTTCAGCTCAACTGGCCGGCGCGCGAAGGGCTGCATTACGACGATGTGATCAAGGCCCAGGAGCCGGCCTTCCTCGAAAAGCTCACGCGGGATGAGGAGAAGTTCTTCGCTCGTACGCTAGTGGCGTCGCTGCCGGACGGGAAAACGAAAGCAGAGAATTCAAACGGCGAGGACGCCGCGCCCGCCGAGGAGCATAAAGACTCTCCTCGCGGCACGCGGATGGCGGCGCTCGCCGAAGAATTTAAGAAGACCGACTTCAAAGATGAAGCGCTGAAAACGCGCACGCTGACCCTGCTTGGCCACAGCCCCAAGGCGGGCGCCATCCTCGAAGCCGCGATCGCCGAACAGTTCAAGAAGCTCAACCTGCCGCTGGCCTACCAGCAGGACGACGACCGGCAGTGGAAGCAGCAATCCGAGCTGGCCGTCCGCCACTTCGCGAATCGATTCCGGCACGGCGATCCCTCGGCGTTCGTCGAAACGTTCGACAAACTCGTCTCGCAAAGCGCCGGCGAGAACGACTACTCGGCCGCGCAGAAACTGACGCCGCTCATCACCTGCTGCCTCGATTCGATGAAGAGCGATCCCACAGCGTGGACGCCGGACCAGTGCGCCGCCGTCGGCAAGTCGCTCGCCGGGCTGCTCAAGGGCAGGGAGTCGCTGTACCTGAACAACCAACTCACGTACAACTCGGCCTTGTTCCTCGCCTACGTGCGGGCCGGCAAGATGAACGAGCTGAAGGAGTGGCACAAGGCGCTTTCCGACAATGGCAAACGCTGGATCAAAAGCCGCGGCCTCGGACCGCGCGGCTGGAAGACGCTGGCCGGCTTCTATGGCGAGCCGACGGCCGCAAACCGCGAGCAGCGGCTGTCGGCCCTGAACGACGCCATCCGCGCCGCCAGCGAGCTGGAGTGGTTCACCTTCCACGAGGACCGCCCGTACAGCATGACCGGCTTCAACCAGGAGTCGATCTTCAAGAAGATTCTCGAGTCGGGCCTCGCGACGCGCGAGGAACTGCTCGCCTACGGCAAGGCGCCGGCGCCCAAGCGGTGGTTCCTCGTGGATGTCATGCTCGCCGAATGGCTGGCGGCCGAAAAGGAACACGAGGCTGCCGCCCGATTGTACGAGCGGGGGATTGCCGCAGCGCCGAAGACGTGGATCAAGCGATCAGCTCATTGGAAGATGAACGGCAGCCTGGCCTGGGCCGAGGCGGGGAACCTGGACTCAGCCCGCAAACTTTACCAGGATGCGAAAGCCGCGGAGCCGAAGCTTGGCGACTCGGGCAAGAAGAAGCTCGCGAAGGTGGGTAAGATTCTAGACGACAAGTCGAAAGCCGCTGAAAAGCCGGCCGATAAGCCTGCCGAGGCCGGCGGGGCGGACGATTCCAAGAAGCCCGAGGCGAAACAGCAAGCGCTAGATGAAGGGAAATCGCGATTGCGTGTGGCCGGCGCTGCTATTGTGCAGTTGGCCGCCGTATAATCGCGGACGAAGAAGAGCTAGCCGCGGATCACGCGGATATGTTTGGAAACACCACAAACGACATTCGGACGGAGAAGTAGTCATGCCAGCCAGTCGTGGACCGGTCGAGCAGTTCCTGGCGTTCGTTCGTCGTCGCGTGAATACGCACCGCCTGTGGACGGCGGCCATCTGGGCCGTCGCCGCGGGCGCGGGGCTGCTGGTGGCCGTCGGCCTGCCGTTCGTGCTGCGCGGGTACGCCGTGCCGGGCGGCTGGATCGCCGCGTCGCTGGCTATCGCGGCGCTCGGCGGCGCGCTCGGCTGGCTCTGGAGCCGGTTGAGCGAAGACCAGTCGGCGCGGTTCGTCGATCGTTTTTACAACCTACAGGATTCAGTCGCCTCGTATCTGCACTTCTCGCGCTCCGGCCGCCGCGACGGCTACTACGCTCTGCAGGCGGAATACACGCAGCGAAAGCTCGCGGGGCTGAAGGCGGAGGAGATTCGCTACCGTCCGCCTCGCCGCGGGATGTTGCTGGCCGCCGGCCTGGCGGCAGTGGCTTTGCCGCTCAGCCTGCGCGGCCCGAGCGCGGCGGTGCTCGAGCAGATGGAGCGCGAAACAGCGCTCGTCGCTGCCACCGAAACAGCCAACAATGAACTCAAGGACCTTGTCGAGGAGCTCAAGAAAGGCACGGACGATCCACAAGAAAAAGAGCTGCTAAATCCCGACAAGCTCCGCAAGTGGGTCGATTCGCTCAAGACCACCAAGGACCAGAAGGAAGCCCTACGGCAATATGCCGAGCTGGAGCGTGAGCTGAACAAGGCCCGCGCCGCCATCGAGCGCAAGAAAGACGAGCAGCTCCTGCAGCGCGCCGCCGAGAAGCTGCAAGAGCAGCGTGAAACGGCGCCGCTCGGCGAGCAACTGCAGCAAAAGAAATACGACAAAGCCGCCGACGAGCTCGCCAGCATGACGCCGCCGCAGGACAAGAAGCTATCCGAGCAGCGCAAGGAGCTGGCCCGGCTGAAGGCCGCCACGCAGCGCATGGCCGCCGCGGCGCGGGCCAATCGCTCGGCGTCGCAAGGCAAGGAGTCGAAGGCGGGCAACAAGTCGCAGTCGAACTCCGGCGAGTCGAACGACGCCAACGCCGGCAGCGGCTCATCCGCCGAAAGCGGCGCGAGTTTCAGCGGCAGCGGCGGCGGCGAGCTGAGCCAGAACCTCGAAGAGCTCGCCAATTCAGTCGAGCAGCTCGACGACTCGCTCAAGGACGCCGAGAAGCAGGAGAAAGAGCTCGGCAAGTGCGAGTCCCAGTGCAAAGAGTGCCAGAACAAGGTGGATAGCCAGCTCAAGAAGCTGTGCAACTGCCTCAAGAAGCTGTCGATCACGCGCAAGGCGGACAAGAAGCTGTGCCTGCTCTGCCAAAAGTGCAGCCAGTGCCAGAGCCAGTGCAACAGCGCCTGCGCCTGCAACAGCCCGAACGCCGGCGGCAAGAAAGCCGGCATGGGAACGAATTCCGCTCGGCGAGAGGAGCGCGACCGGCTCGTGGACAACGGACAGACGACGCAGCTCAAGGGCGTCAAGGGTAACGGCCCGTCCCTCACTACGGTCGAAGCGGCCGACGACGGCAGCGGCGTTTCCACGCGCCGCGGCGCGGCCAAGGAGCGCGAGTTCAAACGGCAGTTCGAGTCGTTCGTCGAGCGCGAGGACGTCCCGGCTGAAGTCCGCCAGGGGGTGAAGAACTACTTTCAATTGATCCACCAGATGGAAGAGCAGCCAACCGCCGAGAAGAAATAACGCGGAGACCTCTTCCGACTCCCTCCCCTTGATGGGGAGGATTAGGGAGGGGTGCTTCCGTGCTCGCCAAATAGCCCCGACCTAGCTAGGTCGGGGCTGCTGCCGAAACATTCGGCTATCCTCAAAGCCTACAGATTCCCGAAGAGGCCTTTTCTCCATGTCCACCGCAGCCGTTGAGGCGGAGCAAGCCGCCGAGCGCTTTGTCTCCTCGTTCGAGCGCATCCGCGACGAAATCGCCAAGTTCATTGTCGGCCAGCAGGAAATCGTCGAGCACGTGCTGCTCGCCGTCGTCAGTGGCGGCCACGTGCTGCTCGAAGGCGTTCCCGGGCTCGGCAAGACGGCGCTGGTGAACACGCTCGCCCAGGCGCTCCATCTGAAGTTCCAGCGCATTCAGTTCACGCCGGATTTGCTGCCGGCCGACGTTGTCGGCACGCAGGTGCTCGTCGAGCGCGGCGGCGGCCGGGCGCTGGACTTCCAGCCCGGCCCCGTATTTTGCAACGTGCTCCTGGCCGATGAAATCAACCGCGCCACGCCCAAGACGCAGTCGGCCCTCTTGGAAACGATGCAGGAGAAGTCCGTCACGGTGGCCGGCAAGACGCATTCGCTCAGCCTGCCGTTCTTCGTGCTCGCCACACAGAACCCCATCGAGCAGGAAGGAACCTACCCGCTGCCGGAGGCGCAGCTCGACCGGTTCTTTTTCAAGCTGTTTGTCGGCCTGCCGGGGCACGAGGAGTTCGCCGAGATTCTGCGTCGCACCGGCGGTTCGCAGCCGCCGAAGATCGATCCCGTGGCCACCGGCGAGGAGATCCTCGAAATGGGCCGCACGCTGCGCGAAACGCCGATCGACGACGTCGTGCAGGACCACCTCATCCGCATCGTCCGCGCGACGCACCCCAAGAGCGAGGACGCGCCGGCGGAGGTGCGGAAGTTCGTCCGCCACGGCGCCTCGCCCCGCGGCGCCCAGGCCATCCTCGCGGCGGCCCGCGGCCGGGCGCTCCTGGCGGGCCGCTTCCACGTGTCGCGCGACGACGTGAATGCCGTCGCCGCCCCGGCGCTGCGGCACCGCATCATTCTCAGCTTCGAGGGCGAAGCCGAAGGCGTCCAGGCCGACGACCTGATCAAACGCGTGATCGAACGCCTCGACTGATTCCAAAAAAACATATGAACAGGAGGTAACAGAGGAAACAGAGAAAGCAGATTCCTTGTACTCTTCTCTGTTTCCTCCGTTTCCTCCCATGAAAGTTTTTCCGTCAAGGTCTGTAAGTCATGCGGCTTGTGGTACTTGACCAACCTCCCATTCGCACTAGCGCCGAGCGCTGCACA
>JAICUM010000261.1 GCA_025935855.1 Pirellulales bacterium
GCCGAAGGCTGCGCCCCGATGCGCGTGACCGAAATCGCCGCCGCCGCGTTCGCAAACCGCACCGCCTCCGCGAGCGGCTTGCCCTCGGCCAGCGCCACCGCGAGCGACCCGTTAAAGACGTCGCCCGCGGCCGTCGTATCGACCGCATTCGCTTGAAATCCCGCGTCCCGCTCGCACGCGTGCTTCGTCGCGACGAACGCCCCCTGGGCGCCGAGCGTGATGATCACCGTCTGCACGCCCTTGGCAAGCAGCGCGTCCGCGGCCTGAGCGCACGAGGCGTCGTCGCTCACGCACACGCCGGTCAGCAGCTCCGCCTCGCTTTCGTTCGGCGTGAGGATCGTCACTTTCTTGAGCAGCTTTTCCGGCAGCGTTTGGGCGGGCGCCGGGTTCAAGATGAGGAGCTTGCCAAGATCCTTCGCCAGCTCCGCAGCGGCGAGGACCGTTTCCAGCGGCGTTTCGAGCTGCATCATCACGACGTCGGCGTCGGCGAACGAGTCTTTCGCCTTGCGCACGTCGTCGGGCGAGAGCTTGCCGTTGGCCCCGCTGGCCACGCCGATGCTGTTTTCGCCCTTCTCGCCGATAAAGATCAGCGCGACGCCGGAGGGACAACCGTCGCGCTGGACGTGCTGGACATTCACGCCGTTGTCCACGAGCCCGGCGATGGCGGCCTCGCCGAACATGTCGCGGCCCACGCGAGCGACCATCGTCACGGTCCCGCCGGCGCGGGCGGCGGCCACGGCCTGGTTGGCCCCTTTGCCGCCGGCGGCGGTGAGAAACTCGCCGCCCAGCCGGGTTTCGCCCGGCTTGGGGATGCGATCGAGCTTGAGGATCATGTCGGTGTTCGAGCTACCGACGACGACGATGTTTCGCGTCACAGCGCGCTATCCTTTCAACGATCAGGTCGAATTCGCTTTGACGATCAGAGCCAAGCCGACGATGAACAGAATGAACATCAATGCGAGAAGGCGATTGGTGCCGGGACGAGCGTTTTGAAACTCTTTCCAGATGAAGACGCCCCAAAAGGCGGCGACCATCGTCGCGCCTTGGCCCAATCCATAGGATATGGCGTAGCCCGCCACGTCGCCAGCAAGAATGGCAAAGGACATGCCGACGCCCCAGATCATGCCCCCGACGATGCCGGCGAGGTGCAGCCGGGCGTTACCCTTGGTGAAGTAATCGCCGAGGGGCACCGGCTCACCAACGAACGGTTTGATCATCACGAGCGTGTTGATGACGAAACTTGAAAGGAACAACCCGATCGCGAAGAAGACCAGCGCCGTGTAGGGCGTCAGTTTTCCGACCATTTCCGGCGCGGCAATCTGGTCGAGGGGCTTAGGCATCGCGGCGGCGACGAACGGGAAGAATTGCCCCATCAGCACGCCGCACAAAACGGATAGAACGATCCCTTTTACAGTCGTCCTCTGGCCGGTCGTCGGCAGGCGGCGATAGGCCAACGCGTCGAGAATGATCGCCACTGTGATGCATGCCACGCCGCTGTAGAGGAGCGTTGCGTCTCCTTTTGGATCGAGCCGATGCGTCGTGATCACTCCGATCACCAGCGCTAATCCGATGCCCACCGGAAACGCCACCGCCATCCCCGCAATGTCGATCGCTGCCACCAGAAGAATGTTGGCGATGTTGAACACGACGCCGCCAATCAGCGCTGATTGAATGGACGCCCATTTCGCTTGGCGGATATCCTCCACGAAGCTTCGTCCATAGTGCCCCATGCTTCCCAGGGTAAAGGCGAAGAAGAGGGTGAGCAGCAAAACGCCCAGGCAGTAGTCCCAGTAAAAAAGCTGGAACCGCCACTCTTTGGTGGCGAGCTTCTGCGTGTTCGCCCAGGAACCCCAACAAATCATCGTGATGACGCACATCATCACCGCGACGGGGTAGGATTGGATCAGCACCATAATCGATTGTTCCGGTGAAAAGTTTACCGTGCGGCCGCCGGCTGAGCCTCTACTTGCTTCTTTCCGCTTCGGTCGAATAGACCAGCGCCCGCGTGAGCATGATTCGTTTGCCGGCGCTGCGTGGATCGGCGTCGCCGCGCACCACCAGCCGCAGGATGTGCTCGCCCGGCGGCAGGCCGAACATCCGCCACAGGTCGGTGTCGAACGTATTGGGCACGATATAGTCGTCCGCTACAAGATCGCTCTTGGCGCCGTCGATGTAAACATCCGCCCGGCCGCCGTTCTGCGTCAACTCGCTCACCAGGGCGACGCCGGTTCCGTTGAACTTCAGCGTGACCTCGCTGCCGGCGGCGCTCGTTTCTTTGGCCGGCAAGCCGTGCTTTTCCTTCGTGTCTTTCCAATTGCCCGTCCACTGCCAGGCCTTGTCATCGGCGCGATACGCCTTCACCGGCACGCCGAAGGCGAACAGCTCCAGCTTCGGCGCCTTGGGCGATTGCAGGGGAATCGACACTTCCTGGTCATTTACCGTGCCGCCCGCCTGGCGAATGACCTCCAGCGCACGCGTTTCGGTCGATTTCACGATGTCGTTGAACGAGTAGACCGTGAATTTGAATTTCGTGTCGGCGAACTTCGCGATCGCCTCCTTATCCTTCGCGGGCAGCTTGTCGTACCCGAGCATCGCCCCCAGCACCCCGGTCGCGCTGGCCGGGTTGCAGTCGGAATCCTGGCCGCAGCGCGTGGCAGTTTCCATGGTCTTCTGCCAGTCGCGATTCCCGTACAGCAGGCCGAGCGTCACGTAGGCGCCGTTCAGCTTGGCGTCGATGTTGAACGGGCGATTGACGCCATCTGGGCAGATGTCGTGCTTGTCCCATTTTTGTTCAATTTTCCGCCAGACCTTATGCCAATCGGACTCCTGCTGCGACCACGCGAGCACGTCGCTGACGACCTCGGCGTACGGCGACTCGCTGGGAAGGCAGGCGAGCCCCGCTTCCACGACCTTCCGCGGATCGCTCTCAAAAAACGCCGCCGAATACATGCCGGCGACATACATCCCGCCATACAACCCGTCGCCGTAGTTCATCACCCGGCCAACGCGCTCGCAATAATTATTGGACTCCTGGGGAAGGCCGGGGCACATCACGCCGATGAAATCGGCCTCGATCTGAAAGTCGATGTCGTCGGCGTGCAGGTTGTACTTCGGAAGACCGCACATCGGCGCCGGAATGCCGCGGTTCAGGTTCCGCCGGGCCGCGGCGTTGGCATGCCAGAGGCGGTATTTGGAATCCTTGAACGCCTCGCCGTAGTCGGCCGTTGTCGCGTCGAGGCCCTTCTCATCCATCACCTGGGCGAAGGTCATTTCGACGTACAGGTCGTCTTGGTCGATCGCGTTCGACAGGTCGTCGCCCTTGATCGGCCCTTCGATCATTTTGCCGTTACTCTTGAACTCCGTCGGCGCTCCGTAGGAAACGCCAATCATCTGCGCCGCCCACGCTCCGCGAATCTTGTCGCGCAGCGCTTCGCGCGACAAACGCCGCATTTCCTGGCCGCCCGCCGGCGAAACATCAACAGCCAGCGCCGCCAAGGCAACAACGATGAAAAGCTTCACGTTCATAACGCCAATCGTGCGAATTCAAAACAATTCCAAAAGACTTGAACAGGAGCAAACAGAGGGAACAGAGGAAAAACGAAGAAAGAGATTGAATCGAGCACTTTCTTCTCCTTCTCTGTTTCCTTTGCTACCTCCTGTTCATCTCATCTTCTATAGTCTTTCTTTCGTCGCTTTCCCTCTGCGCCTCCGCGCCTCTGCGAGAGATCGCTTGCTTTTCCCAAACCGCCGTCATACCAGGCTTCGGGGCCGGCCGATGGACGCTCGGTCCACGAACTCCACCGGCACGCGGTGCAACATTTCCTTCGGCCGCTCGGCTGTGCGGATCTGGCCGATCAGTAGTTCCGCCGCGCAGCTCCCGATAGCTTCCACGTCCTGCCGGATCACGCTCAGCGGCGACGCCAGAAACTCGGCAAACGGCGCGTCGTCGAACATCACCAGCGAAATATCCTCCGGCACGCGCAGCTTCCGCTCGGCAAACGCCCGCAGCGCTCCCAGCGCGTTTTGGTTGCTGAACGCAAACAGGGCCGAAATCCCCGGCCGCGCCTTCAGCAGCTCGCACGTCGAGCGGTATCCCGACTGCAGGCTGAAGTCGTCTCCCCGCACCAGCGAGCCATCCGCCGTTAAGCCGCCTTCGACCAACGCGCGCGTGAACCCCTTCAAGCGCTCATCGTTCGAGGAGGTGCCCGGCCGTCCTTGCAAACAGCCAATATCGCGATGCCCGTGGTCGATGATCGCCTTGGTGGCGAGATACCCCCCGCGCTCGTTGTCGGAAGTGACGCTCGGAAGCTGAATGTCGGAAAACCACCGGTCAACGATCACCACGTTGGCGCCCTTGCGGGCAAGGTCCGACAAATGGTCGTGCGATCCGCCGATCGAGCAGATAATCAGCCCCTCGACCTGCCGCGATTGCATCAAATGGGCGAGCAGCTCGCGCTCGTGCTCCATGGAATCATGGCTGTCCGCCAGCAACGTGGAGAGGCCGTGCCGCTCGGCGAACATCGTGGCCTTCCGCGCGATGGCCGCGAAAAACGGGTTCGAGGCGTCCGGCACCAACAGGCCAATGAGCCCCGAGCGCCGGTTTCGGAGCGACCGCGCCACCTGGCTGGGCTGAAACCCGAGTCCGCGAGCGGCCTTCAGCACCGCTTCCTCGGTCTGCGGGCTGATGCGGCATTCGCGCGCCTTGCCGGCCAGCGCCCTGGAGGCCGTCGAAGGCGAAACGCCTGCGGCGGCTGCCACCTGTTCGAGGGTCACGGGTTCAGCGGGCACGCGAGGCTCCGGCGATCCGGTCGCTAAAAAACTTAAAAAATTCCTTGCACAATCGTTTGTGCAATGGTTATAGTGAACGCAGCCGTGCGAAATGTCAACCAGATTGCGCGGCAACGTGTGGAGAGTTTCAGGCCTTTTCTCCTCCTGATGATTGCGGCGAGTTGGCGGCGCGGCGAGCAGTTTTCCATCGGCTCCATCGTCTTCAACCCGGCGCCAACAAGGCGGCCCATCGCGGAGTTTCTATCCAGCGGCTCCTCAGTTGTCGGTCATTCAACAATGCGTACGTCGGCAATTGCGTCATTGGCGATTTCGTCCAGCAAGGCGCGCCGTCGGCTCTTCACACCATCGGTAACAACCAGCGTGATGATTCAAGGGGACCCAGGCATGGCGCGAAAACTTGAACTGCCGATTCGGATCTTGACTGTTGTGCTCGCCGCGTGCTCGGCAATGGTCGCGACGACTGCGTGGACCCAAACGACCACCTACGTCACCGACACCGACGCGTCGGGAAGCTGGAACGCCGCCGGCAACTGGACGAACGGCATCCCCAACGCCATCGACGCCGAAGCAATTCTTAATCAACCCATTTCGACCGGCGTTCTTCCCGGCAACAGTTACACGCTTTCTCTGGGCGGATTGACCGACATCGTCGGCAAGTTGACCTCGAATAACTCCAGCGATCCGTCGATGTATCAGCGCACCACGATTTCCAACGGCACGCTCATTTTCCAGTCCAGTAGCGGCCCGGCCGAACTGAACGAGAACCTCGGCGCCGCCGAGCAACTGGAAAGCCGGATGCGGATCACCGCCAACGTGCAGCTCAACTCGGACCTGGTCATTAACCAGAACAACTCGCTCAGCAAGAACACGAACACCGAAATCACCGGCCGCATCGACGGCGACGCCTCGAAGACCATCACCAAGCAGGGTCTCGGCAACTTGCAACTAGGGATGACCACGCAGACGGCGCTCGGAGCGACCGAGGGCTTCTTCGGCAATCTGGCCGTCAATGAAGGCGCCGTGCGGCTGATCATCGCCAACAACCAGCCGGCCGGCACCTTTAACCCGGTCCTCAGCCATGCCGCGGGCGTCACCGTGGCGGACGGCGCTCAGGTCCAATTCGGCAACGCCCTGCCGTTCGTCGAGCTCGGCCCCGGCGGCGTGCTGCACCTGGAAGGCGCCGGCAAGCCGAGTTCATCGCCGACGATCACCGATGAGGGCGCCCTGCGGTTCGACGGCGCCGGCGAAGTCGTCTGTGACTTCCGCAGCATTGTCGAGCTCGGCACGGTTCAGCCGGCCGTTCACATCGACGTGGCCGACAATTCCAGCACCGGCATCCTCAGCAACGTCGTCCGCGGCGACGGCAAGCTGCAGAAAATGGGCGGCGGTCTGATGAAGCTCACCGGCGCCAACACCTACGCCGGCGGCACCCTCATCGGCAACGGCTCGCTCGCCGTGAACAACACCAGTGGCTCGGGCGTCGGCACGGGCGACGTCGTGCTGAACGCCGGTACGGTCATCGCCGGCATGGGCACGATCGGCGCCGCCGGCGACCCGTCGAGCGTCACCGTCAATGGCGGCACGCTCGCGCCCGGCGACCTCACCTCCACGCTCGGCGCCAGCGGGTTCCCGCAACTGCCGAATTTGTTCACTTCGCCCGGCGCGCTCACCGTCCTCGGGGACGTAACGCTCAACGCCCAGTCGATCATGCAGATGGACATCACGGGCGCCGCGGCCGGCTCGCAGTACGACCAGCTCGTGTCCAACGGCACGATCACCCTCGGCGGCGGCACGCTGAATTTCTCGCTCGGCAGTTTCGTGCCGGCGGGAACTGAAACGTTCACGCTGATCAACAACACCGGCGTGAATCCGATCAGCGGCGAGTTCGGCAACTACACGCAAGGCGCCCAGGTGGATTTGGCCGGCGTGCCGTTCTTCATCAACTATCACGGCGGCAACGGCAACGACGTGGTGCTCGCTTCGTCGGTGGCGCCCGTCACCAACGCCGACTTCAACGGCGACGGCCACGTGGATGGCGCCGACTTCCTGGTGTGGCAA
>JAICUM010000010.1 GCA_025935855.1 Pirellulales bacterium
TGCGTCGTATTGCCTGCGCGGTGGCTCATTTGCGCTAAGCCAATGAACAGCTCGGGCGTCGCCGTTTTGGGATCGATCGCGGGATCACTCGGCGCGGCTGCTTGTGGCGGCGTCACCGGTTGAGCGGCAGGCGTCACCGCAAAGGGGTTCCACTTAAACGGGGTCAGCAGTCGCTCTTTCCAAGACGACTGCGGAGCTGCCGATGCCACAAGTGGTGGCGCAGCGGTTTGGGTCGCTGCTATTTCCGCGACAGGCGCACCGAATGGGGCCGCGGAGGGCGCGGCCATGGCGGGTACGGCAAGGCTGGCCGCGGTTAGCGCGGCAATGCAAGTTTTGCGCATGGCGCACTCCACGTGGGGAGCTCGAAAGACGATGGGAACCATCGCGGGGGGCGGGATGTGAGAGATTATTTCTGAGTGTTACTCGCTGACGATGCCGAGCCTGCGGTCGTACTCCCCGAGGCGGAGGGCAGTTGCGGCGTCCGTTGGTTTTGGCTGAAGCCGGTGAAGACCGCGTCGACGGCGCCGGCGGGGTGGCCTTCATCGCGGACGTGAGTTTCCTGCACATCGACTGAGCTGCCGAGCGCCGCGGCATTGGCAGCGAACTGCTGAACAGCTTCGGTATGTCGCGCCGTCTGGTCAGCTTCAGGCGATCGTTCGATATAGACCACGCGGTGCTGCGGCGGCGCCTGCGTCATGATCCATTCGACTTTCAGGCGGCCGGCTTCGCTGAGTTTCTCGCCGCTTTCGTCGAAGTAATATTTGCCGAGCAAATTTTGGCGACGCCAGCCGTTGTGAACCATCAGGGCCGTTGCCTGGCAAATGCCTCGCCTGGCCGGGCCGATGTATTGCCGCGGCCAGATGGCGTTGTCGATGTAGGCTTCTTCGCACGTATCGCCCTGGGCTCCGTAGCCTGGTCCGCACTTGTAGCCGTAGCAGCCGTTGGCGGCGCTGCAGCTGCCCGCGGCGGGGCAGGTTTGAGCGAAGGCCGGAGCGATCGTGGCCAACGCCGCCAAGAAGGCGGCGGATGCGAGGGGTCGTTTCATCAGTGGAGTCCTGGCGAGATCCGAATCGCGGCGCGAGCGGTCGCAGCCGCCGATGGCAGCGCGGGGACGCGAAGGCGTCCAAGCAGCGCTTTGCCGTTCACCGTCGTCAGTATCGACGGGAACTTGCAGGACTCTGCGCTACTTTTGGCAGGACTGGTTTGGCTTGCCCAGACGGCAGGGTCGCGCCGGGCTTGCTAGCACTGCGGTAGACGAGTCTCTCCGATCAACGATCTGCCGTGGGGGAGACTCGGTCGCCGGTTTCGGAGAAACCGGCCTACGGTAGCGCTACTTGCCGCCGCTCATGGAGGGGAAGAGCTCGTTGATCATGGTGATGGCGGCCGGGCCGACCAGCACCACGAAGATCGCGGGGAAAATGAAGATCACCAGCGGGAAGATCAGCTTTACCGCCGTCTTGGCGGCCTTTTCCTCGGCCATTTGCCGGCGTCGGGTCCGCATCGAGTCGCTTTGCACACGGAGCGCTTGGGCGACGCTGGAGCCGAATTTGTCGGCTTGAATCAAGATCGCCGCCAGGGCCTTCAGGTCGTCCACGCCAGTGCGGGCGCCAAGATCGTGTAGCACTTCCGTCCGAGCACGGCCCATCTGCAATTGCAAATTGCTGAGCGCGAACTCTTCGGCAATCACGTGGTAGGTCTTCTTCATCTCCTCGGTGACCTTGCGCATGGCCTGGTCCAGGCCCAGGCCGGCTTCGACGCACACGACCATGAGATCGAGCGCGTCGGGCAATCCGTAGAAGATGTTGTCTTGCCGGCTGCGTTTGATGATCCACAGCACGACTTCCGGAAGGTAAAAGCTGATGCCGGCGATGATGCCGGTGTAGGTGAGCGTGTCGATGTTCATGCCGCGAGTGAACGCCAACGCGCCGCCGCCGAGTAAAAAGCCGCCGATGAGGGCCAGCACTTTAAGGGCCCAGTACATCTGGGGGGCGTTCTCGCCGCGGAAGCCGGCCATGTTGAGCTTCTCGCGCGACTTGTTGACTTCGGCTTCTGTTTTTGGCTTCAGTGGCGCGGAAAGGGTGGGCGACGCTTTGGCCAGCACCTTCGCCATGGCGCCGGTCGGAGTACCCTTGGCGACGTCGCGCAGCAAATCGGACTTGCGCGAATTTGGTTCGCGGATTTCCTCTAGCCGCTGCTCGGCGCGCGGCTTTCGCCGCGCCATGGCGTCCATGAGCCACCACACGGTCGCCGCGACGGCGCCGAAGATGGCCAACTGCGTGATGGTGGATTGGCTGATAATTCCGGCGAGTGTCAAAGTCATGTCAGACTCGAATGTTGACGATTTTGCGGATGACCAAGGCGCCCAAGAGCTGCATCAAGATGCCGCCGATGAGCATCTTCTTGCCGAGGTCGTCGGTGAACAGCAGCATCAGGTAGTCGGGGTTCATGCGATATACGGCGACGAACAACATCGGCGGCAACGCTAGAAGCACGATGCCGGAGAGCCGGCCTTCGCCGGTGAGGGCTTGCACCTGGCCCCAGATTTTGAATCGCTCGCGGACCAGATTGCCGATTTTGTCCAGGATTTCGGCCAGGTCGCCGCCTGTTTGGCGCTGAAGAATCACGGCGGTGGCGAAGAATCTCAGGTCGAGGTTTGGGACTCGCTCGGTGAGCCCATCGAGGGCTTCTTCGAATGGAATGCCGAGATTCTGCTCTTCGAACACGCGGCCAAATTCGCCGCCGATGGGTTGGGACATTTCTGAGGACACGAGTCGAAAGCCGGCGGCCAAACTGTGGCCAGCTCGGAGAGCGCGGGCGACCAACTCAAGCGCTTCGGGTAGCTGGGCTGCGAATTTCTTCAAGCGACGTTTGCGCCGAAAGGTCAGCCAGAAAAGCGGAAGCATAGCGAACAGGATGCCGACAACCGGAGCGAACGCCAACGAAACGCCGGCGATGCCGGTGACCATGAAGCCGACGACCCCCACGCCGAGGCACAGCCCCATAAACTTGGCGACCGACATCGTGACATCGGCCTGGCTGAACAGCCGCGGCAGGTTGAACCACTTGGCGAACAGCGAATCGAGGACGCCTTTGCCTTCACCCTTTTGCTGAGCGATGATCTGCGTCAACTCGGCTAGGCTGCCTTCGGATTTATCTCCTTTGCCGGTGAGCGTGTTGAGGCGATCCTCCATTTGCGAGATCGAGCGATCGCGCATGAGCATCGCGACGGCGACAACCAGTAGCGCCACGCCGACGAAGACCGCGCCGAGAACAAAGACTGTGCCAGACATTATGCGCTCGTTTGCTTAAGGCTTTCCATTTAGGCTTAGTCGCGAAGCATGATGCGTTCGCGGAAGGCGCTGGCCGGCAGGCGCACGCCGTGCGATTCCAGCCGCGGAATGAAACTTGGCCGGATGCCCGTGGCGACAAAGTTGCCCACCGCCCGGCCGTTCTCATCCACGCCTTCCTGCACGTATTTGAAGACGTCCTGCATGACGATTGTGTCCTGCTCCATGCCCATGATCTCGGTGATTGCCGTCACCTTGCGGGGGCCGCCGGAAAGGCGGTTCACCTGCACGATCAGATCGACGGCGCTGGAGATCTGCTGCCGCATGGCGCGGACCGGCATTTCGAAGCCGGCCATCATGATCATGGTTTCGAGCCGGGCGATGGCATCGCGCGGCGTGTTCGCATGGCAGGTCGTGAGCGAGCCTTCGTGGCCGGTGTTCATGGCCTGGAGCATGTCGAGCGTTTCCGGCCCGCGGCATTCGCCGATGATGATCCGGTCTGGCCGCATACGCAGACAGTTCCGCACGAGGTCGGTGGCCGTAATGCGGCCCTTGCCTTCGATATTCGCCGGGCGAGTTTCCAATCGCACAATGTGCTGCTGTTGCAGCTGAAGTTCCGCGGCGTCTTCGATGGTTACGATGCGGTCGTGGTTCGAGATGAAGCTCGACAGCGTGTTGAGCAGCGTCGTCTTACCGGAACCCGTGCCACCAGAGATAATGATGTTCAGCTTCGCCTTCATGGCGCCTTCGAGCAGCATCACCATCTCGGGCGTCATGCTCTTGTAGTTGAGCAGGTCTTCGAGCTTCAGCGGGTTGGAGCCGAAGCGGCGGATGGTCACGCTGGGGCCGTCCAAGGCCAGCGGCGGAATGATGGCGTTCACGCGCGAGCCGTCCGGCAGGCGGGCGTCCACCATTGGGCAGACTTCGTCCACGCGGCGGCCGACCTTCGACACGATACGGTCGATGATCTGCATCAGGTGCTTGTCGTCCCGGAACGTGACGTTGGTCTTTTCGAGCTTGCCGTTGTGTTCGATGAACACATTCTTCGGCCCGTTTATCATGATTTCGCTGACCGTTGGCTCCTTGAGCAGGAGCTCAAGCGGGCCGAGGCCAAAGGTCTCGTCGAGCACCTCGTCGATCAGTCGATCGCGCTCATTGCGGTTGAGGAACGTATCCTCGGTGTCGCACAGATGTTCGACGACCAAGCGGATTTCACGGCGGAGAACCTCGCCCTCGAGATCGCCGACGTGCGACAGGTCGAGCTTATCGACCAGCTTCGAGTGAATGCGCTGCTTAAGCTTTTCGAACTCGGCTTCGCGTTCGCGGGTCGCCAGGTTCTGCGGAGGTGCGGCCAGTCGTGTCATTGATGCTTCCCGTCTGTCAGATGCAGGTGAAAGGCGCGGCGCCGGCGCAGAGACGCCGGTCCCCAGGCGCGTCATTTCGCCAGAAAAGGATAGGTCACACCGAACGGCGCCGAGCGGCACGCGGGTGTTATGACGAGCTTAAAAGCCGTCCGAATGGACGGTGATGAATGTGACGGTTGTCACGCCAGCGCTAGCGGCTGGGCCACAGGCTGAGCCAGCGTCGGCTCTTGCTGTCGCGGTCGGCGTCGTCGTCCTTCTTGCCGCAGAGGGCATCCGCCAATTGGCCAATGGACTGCGTGATCACGGCTTTAGGAGCGTGCTGCAACAACGGCACGCCGTTGTTGCGGACTTCCACCATCACGCGATAGTCGTTCGGCACCTGCCAGAAAACGTCGCGGCCGATCGTATCGCGTGCTTTCTTGAGACTGATCTGCCCGCCGTCCTGGCCGAACCGGTTGACGACGACTTTTACCTTTTCGCGGAGCGCGTCGTCTTCGTCAAAAGTCGCCAAGAGCCGCACGACATTCCGCAAGCATGGCAAGTCAAGCTGCGTGACCATCAAAACATCGTCGGCGGCGCGCAGCGCGAGCATGTCCAGCTCGCTGTAACTTTTCGACGTATCGACTACCAGGTGGGTGAACGACGTCTTGAGTAATCCGATGACGCGCTGCAGTTTGTCTGGCGTGATCAGCCGCACATCTTCCAACTGCAGCGGCCGCGGCAAAAGGTGTACGCCGGAGGAATGCACGGTGAGCGACTTGCGCAAGAGCGTCAGGTCGAGCCGCTCGACGTTCTGGGCGATGTCGGCGAGCGTGTATTCGGGAATCGTGTCGAGGAACACATCGGCGTCGCCGAGCGCGACGTCCAGGTCCACGAGCACGACGGAGTTCGATTCATCGGCGGCTAAAGCGCACGCCAGGTTGACGGCAATGCTGGACGAGCCCACGCCGCCGGTGGCGCCGGCCACGGCGAAAACCTGGCAACCCTCTTTGCGCGAGGACGTGCCGCTGGCGCCGGTCGCTTGCCGCTTCACGCGCTGCAGGGCGGCGGACAAGTCTTCCGGTTTCAGGGGTTCAGTGAGGAACTCCTTGGCGCCGGCACGCATGGATTCGAGGATGAGCCGGCCATCCGTGGAGGTGCTCGACACCAGGACGGTCGAGTGGGGCGCCTTCTGCAGCGTTTCGTGAATCAGCTTCACGGCTCGCTGGGGGTCGCTGTCCATCGCGATGAACGCGATGTCCGGGTTGGTCTGATCGACCACGTCGACGAAGAACGCGTAGCGCGAGCACTCGGCCTCCAACCAAACGGTGTCGAACCCAAGGAGGACCGATTTGAGGTTCTCTCGGGTGGCGTCGTTTGGATCGACGATCGCGATACGGAGGACGTTGGGCATTGCGAAGCGATGGCTAGCGGTCAGCAGTTGGCGATACGCGAAGAAGCGCATTCACTTCGGTGGAACAGCCGCAACCCACGACCTGGCAGCCCTCCGCCGATGTGCTAACGTACCTTATTTTTCGGCTCATTTTTGCACGTCGTAACCAATCGGGCCGATCAGGCCCGGCGTGCTTGTGCCGCGGTTGGCTGGGACAAGAGCGGGCGTCGGGTCCTGCCGGTTGGACGGGTTAGACGGCCGCGCGGCTGTGGTCATCCACTTGGGCCGCAAGATGCTGGTCGAGGAATTTGAGCCGCCGCCATTGGGAACCGCTGGCTGGCTCGGCGCCGGCAAGGGCTGCGCGGGAACAGCCCCATTCGCCGGCGCCGGAATAAGCTGCGGTTGCGGCATTGTCGGAGTTGTCGGCATTTGAGGAACCGGGGTCGCCATCGGGTTGATGGGGGCGCCGTCGCCGTCGGTCACCGTTACGGGCGCTCCAAAACCCTGGCATGAGCCGCAACCGTTCACGCCACATGCCATGCCTGGTGCGTTGCAGTAGCAGGGCTGGCTCGCGCCGCAGGGGCCGCAGGACGGGACTTCGATTTTGCCCTTGAAGTACAGATCGCAACTCGTCGGAGACATGGTTTCCATGCCGGGACCGCACGGCGGCACCTCGTTGGGATCCATGGCGTCGGCGAATTCCGGAGTCACCAGAATCAGCAACTCGACTTCTTTCTCGTCGGCGCGGGTCGTACGGAAAGCAGCGCCGACATACGGAGCATTCATCAAGTACGGAATGCCGCGGACTTCATTGGTGACTTTCGTTTGGATCAGGCCGGCGATGGCGAGCGTCTGTCCGGCGTTCATTTCAACGCCGGTATCCACTTCGCTCAGCCGCGTGCGGAAGAGCTCGTTGCCGAGCTGAGCGGAGTTGTCGATGTCGCTGATTTTGGGCCGGACTTCGAGTCTGATCCGGCCATTGCCGAGCACGATCGGTAGGAAGTCCACCGCGGTGCCAAACTTTTCGGACTGCACGGTGGTGCCGCTGACGCCGTTGGAAATCTGGAAGAAGATTTCGCCGCCGGAGTTGAACGTGGCGGGCCGTCCGCTCAGCGTGACAATCACCGGGTCGGCAAGAGTCTTAATCAACTGCCTTTGTTCCAGGGCCTGCAGATTGGCGAAAAAATGATTGCTTCCGTCGCCGACTCCAAACTGCACCGTGCTGACGCCGGCGCGCGTGCCGATCTGGGCTTCCTTGGTGAGCAGTCCGCCCGCGGCGGCGGTGAAAAAGCTGTTGCCGCTCGTCTGAGCAAAGTCGAAACCGGCGTTCCTCAGCCTATTTCGGTCCGCCTCCATGACCTTCACTTTGAGCAGCACCTGCTGGGCGCCGCCGACGGTGATGTTGTTAATCACCTTGGGAGCGTAATCCTCGGCCAGCGTGCGGATCGTGCTGACGATTTCCGGGCGGTCCACTTGCCCTTCGAGCACGAGGCTGTTTGTCAGGCGAATGACGCGCAGCGATGAGGCGGGGAACATTCGCTTGAGATTCACTTCCAGCTCGCGGACGTCGCCGAAGATGAGCAGATCGACCGAATAAATCTGGCCTTTCTCGTCCCAAAGGTTGATTTGGGTGACGCCTGGCTTCCGCGCGGCGATTTGCACCTGCGTTTCGCTGACGGGCGTGGCGGTGACCAGCTCAGGATTGTTCACCACCAGCCGCGGGATGCGCGTTCCAAGCGTGAGAATCTGACTGGTGTTGACGGTCATCTCCAGCCGCTCGGTCGCTTGCGAGATGTTGCGCACGACCGACGATGGCTGTTGAGCTGAGGCGTGCCTCGACGCACAGATCGAACCGACGGCGGCCAGCGCAACGCAAGCTGAGAAGAACCGAGCGCTCTGGCGGCGCGGCGAGCATTTAACGTACATCCGTGTACTTCCTCATCGTGTAGGCCGGTTTCTCCGAAACCGGCAGTTCGAGTCTCGGAGAGACTCGACTACTGTATGGCCGGGTCTTGGAGAGACTCGGTTACGTCACTTCACTTGCAGGTTGATTGGAAAATCGGGCGGCGTCGCAGCCGGTAAATCTTGTGCGGCTGGCGGCAGCGCCTTCACCGTGCCCGCCGCGGCAGCGGCCCCCACCGGATTTGGAACCGCCACTGGAGGCGAATTCTGCGGCAAAATCGGGTCGCCATTGGCCGAGAACTCGACCTTCGAAATTTCCGTCGGATAGATAATGGTCATCTGAAAGTTGGACTTCGCCGGCTGCTGGGGCGCCGCCGCCGCGGATTGTGCCGCGCTGGCCATGGCGTCCGCAAACAGCGATTTGAACCCTGCCAACGGGCCTTCCTTTGGCTCGTCGCCATTCGTACGTTGTTCTCGCAGGCGGCTTCCGGCCGTGCTCCTGCCAAACAGTTCGTCGGCGCCCTGCTCATTGTCTTCGACGACCGTTTCGTCATCGGGATTGCGCGGAATCAGGCTCACTTCGCCCATGTTCTCAGCGAGATTGATGCGATTGGCCTGGGCCGGCGTCACGATGAGTGACACGGTCTTGGCAACGCTGCGAGCCTCGCTGCCGTCGGCCGACTTTTCGATGGTCTGGTCCACCGCGTAAACGCGGATGTTCTGCAAAAAGATCTTGGTGAATGGCGTCGTAACGCCCTGGCTCTGGTTTTCTTTGACGAAGATCTGGATATCGACGCGGTCGCCGGGACTTAGCAAGCCGGCCGCGCTTTTCCGCGCATCGACCGAAATCGTCTTCAGCCGCATTCCTTCGGGCACGCCCTTGATCGGGTCGTTGGTCTGACCCTTCGGCAAGAGCTTGTTGTCGAGGATCGGCTCGCCGGCGTAGATGTTGCTGCGCGGACGGCGATCTTCGAGGTCTTCCCACTTGGCAATGGAGCCCACGGGGACCTTGTCCTTGGGCCATTCCTCGAGCGAGACCATCTTGTCGTCGACGGGGTCGCCGACGTTGATGTTCTTGAGCGCGACGTAAATCGGCGCCGTCTCAACAGCGGCGGGCTTGTTGTTCCCGTCGAGAACCTGGCTGATGCCGATCGAGGCGATCAGGCCGCAGCCCAGCGCCAGCGCAAGGAGAACCAGTGACTTCGGACGCATCATACCCCCCTGGCATGAAACAGCGCGCAGACGCGCTTTTGTTGCGGCACGAGCCGCATGCGCGAGCGCGTCTTGTCGGTTAATTCGGCGCCCCCGTCACAACCGGTTCAATCAAACGGCCGAGCGAGGGCGGATTAGTTGGTGTTCGTGGCTGTGTTGCTAGCTGCTATTAAAGCCACCGGCTCTGCCGGAGGACAATTTCAATGCGAGTCAACAGGCATTCGTCCACCGGCAGAGCCGGTGGCTTTCATTTGCTATCCCAGCATGCCGGTCCAAGCGAAGTACGCGATCGAGCCGATGGCGATGGGAATGCCGTACGGCAACAGGAACATCCGCGGCTTTCGCTCCGCGGCAATTTCGGCGAGTTTCTCGGGGTCCTTCACCGTGGCGATCTCATTCAAGATCGACCAGAACTGATTCTTGTGCTTGTTCCAGGCGCCCTTCCACAGCACCATGCCAATGGCGATGACGCCGCCCACCAGCGCCGAGACGGCAAAGGCATACAGCGTCACCGTGCCCCACATCCAGGCGCCGACGCCAGCCATAAGCTTCACGTCGCCGGCGCCCATGCCGCCCACAGCGTAGGCCGGCAGTAGCACGGCGAGACCGACGGCCGTGCCGATCAGGCTCAGGAAAAATCCTTCCCAACCCGGATACGGCGACAGCAATACGCTGTACGCCCAGCCGCTGGCAATCATCGGAAAGGTAATCCAGTTCGGAACCTTCAGCTTCAACCCATCGATCACGGCGGCCACCACCAAGGTGACGGTCACGATCCAGCAAGGCCAGGTGTCAGCGAGTTGAGCGCTAATCGAATGGAAACTCATGCGCGGCAGCTCCAAGCTTTTTGTGCGGCGGCGTTACCACCGCGGCGTAAACAGGTAGGCGATCACCGCCGTGAACGCTGCAAATCCATAGCATGCCATTTGGCAAGCCGCGCGGATGGCGTCTTCGGGCAATAGACCGTTCATGGAACAATCTCCACATTTCAAGCGGCGAGCTCCGCGCAAGCGCGAGTCGCCCGATGAAAGCGTAGCTTACGATTTCCACACGTCGGCCCTTCCCATTGACCGGACAACCTCAATGCCCCAAAAACTGCGATAAAATAAAAAAACCTCTCGGTTCGCGTCATGCGGCCGAGAGGTTTGTCTTTAGTTAAGCCCGAACTTCCGTAACCGGGCGATCGTTCACGCTTCAGCTTAGCTGCCGAGCTGCGTCGCCACGTTGTTGAACGTGGTCGAGGCATTCGTGCCGATGGCGCGAATGGCCGTGAGGCACACGATCACAATCAGTGCCAGCATCACGGCGTATTCGACTGCCGTGGGTCCGTCTTCCGACTTGAGGAACGTCCGGACTTTCGTTGCAAAACGGTTCATCACTTATCTCCGATTATTTCGAAGCTTTCCCGCGCGTCCGCGGCGGAAAAGAATCCAGTTAAACCCTGAAATCCATCCGTAGGGCGTCGTAAGAGGCTTAGCTGCCGAGCTGCGTGGCGACGTTGTTGAACGTGGTCGAGGCGTTCGTTCCGATGGAACGAATGGCCGTCAAGCACACGATCACAATCAGCGCCAACATCACAGCGTACTCGACTGCTGTGGGGCCATCTTCCGAGACGAGGAAACGTTGCACCTTCTTCGCGAGATTCTTCATAGCATCCTCTTCTTTCTCGAGCCGCGCCGCGTCGCGTCCCCCTCATTCCGGGACTCGGGTGGCACGCCCTACGGTTGTCGGGAGTTTCATGGACTCCCGGTGGTTGGCTTGGCCGGTTGCGCTCCGCGCGTCGCCGCGCGGAGGAGCCTGCCCAGGTTCGCACCCGTCCAAGCCGATCTTATTAAAAACGCGTGCGTCTCATCTCGCGAACCGTCGTGTCTGCCGCGCCGCTGTGTAAGCAGTGAGCATCCCTTCGGCAGCCGGGCCGACCGCACAGCCAACATAAGGCCGATGCGCTCCCCTGGCTTTGCGCCCCCGCCTTGCGACGGGTTTGCCTTTCTCGAGGATGACGACGCAGCAGGCTCACGCTACGCCCTTCTTCGCCTGCTCGAATCCACGAGCCGCCCGAGAAATCGGGCTTTGGAGAAGAGAAAACGTCGCTGGCAAACGCCTGCATGCATTCGCCGCGGAGCCGCTTGCCTTACGGCTTGCAACTCCACCTGAAACCTATGTCAGGTTCGGCTGGGGTCAAAACAAAATCGCTCAGTTGCGAGGCGAGAGATGGCTTGGCGGCCCGCACATTCGGCACGACCCGTGGTAAATCGGACCTTTGTGGCAGAAATGCGACGGCTTTCGTCGATGGTGCAGCGCCTGGCAACGTAGGGTTGCGACAAGGCAACGAATCTTGGTCTGACGTTAACGTTTATGCCGTCGCTTGCGGAACATCTCGATCGCCTGGCCGCCGCGACGCACTGGACCTATCGTGCGTCGGCACAGTCCTGTAGCGAGCCGGCGGCCTGGGCGGCGTTGGCGCTAGTCGCTCATGGTCGAGTTGACGACGGGGCGCGTCCGGCGAAGTGGCTCGCGGAATTGCAGCAGCGCGACGGCTCCGTCGGCATCAGCGAATCCGAATCGGAACCTCGCTGGTCGACCAGCCTGGCCATTTGGGCCTGGGCCGCGCTGGATGCGGCTCGCCGCGAACGCCGCTTCGTCGGGAACATCGAGCGGGCCGTCGTCTGGAGCCTGGCCCATCACGGCGAGGCCGCGCCGCGCTCGCCGCAAATCGGACACAACACTGAATTGGTCGGCTGGTCGTGGGCGGCGGAGACTCACTCTTGGCTGGAGCCGACCGCCTTTTTTGTACTCGGGCTGCGGACGGCCAGCCATGGCGATCACCCGCGCGTGCGTGAGGGCATTCGACTCATCGTCGATCGCTTGCTGCCCGATGGCGGAGCGAACTACGGCAACACCATTGTCCTCGGCCAGCCGCTGCTGCCGCACATGCAGCCGACCGGCATCGCCCTGATGGCCTTGGCCGGCGAGCAATTGGATGATCCAAGGATAGAAAAGTCACTGGACTACCTGCATCGCTCCGTGAACTCAAAAATGGCGCCAGCTTCCCTAAGCTTTGCCTGTCTCGGTGTGTCCGCTCACCGCGGCCGGATCGCCGCCGCCAATGAATGGTTGTTGACCGTGCTGGACGATGCCACACGCGGTCCGCTTGCGGAATATGAACTGGCGTTGCTTCTGCTTGCCGCCGCGCCGGTTGAACGCCTTCATCAAATCACCGCCGGAGCGGCCGTCTAATGGAAGATTCCCACATGCGGTCCGATGGCGGCGTCACCCGGCGGAGCATGTTGCTTGCCGGCGGCGCCGTCGCTGGCATCGCCGGACTGGTGGGGATCAAGCGAGCACTCCGCCCACACGCGAGCGTGTTCACGGCGCGGGGCCAGCGGTATGACGCCGATTTGACGAAGACCATCCAGGACGGCCTAACGGCGTGTGGTTTGAACCCGGCTGAACTTCGCGGCAAGCGTGTGCTGCTCAAGCCCAACCTGGTCGAGCCGTCCAAAGCGATTCCGCACATGACGACGCACCCCGCCGTCATCGTCGCCGCGGCGGACGTGTTTCGCGGCTATGGAGCAGACGTTACGGTCGGCGAGGCGCCGGGGCATGTGCGCGACACGCTGATGGCGCTCGATGAATCCGGCGTTGGCGAGGCCCTGCGCGACGGCGGCATTCGTTTCGCCGACCTCAACTACGAGGAGGTTGCCTGGCGACCGAACCTCGGTCGTCGTAGCAAGCTTGAAGGACTTTACCTGCCGCGGAGCGTCGTCGAGGCCGATCTCGTCGTCTCGATGCCGAAGCTCAAGACGCACCACTGGGTCGGCGTCACAGCGAGCATGAAGAACCTTTATGGCGTGCTGCCCGGCATTAAATACGGCTGGCCGAAGAACGTGCTGCACCACAACGGGATCCCCGAAACGGTGGTAGACATCGCCGCCACCCTGCCCCGCACGATGGCCATTGTGGACGGCATCGATTGCATGGAGGGGGACGGCCCGATTATGGGCAGTTGCAAGCACATGGGACTGATCCTGGTCGGCTCAAACCTGGCCGCCGTGGACTCGACCGTCGCGCGGATCATGGGCATCGAGCCGTCGCGCGTCTGTTACTTAGCGCTGGCCGCGAATCGGCTGGGTCCGGTCGATGAAGGGCTCATCGAAGAACGGGGCGAAGCTTGGCGGAGCGTGAAAAGCCCATTTCATTTGCTCGATCAAGAGCATCTGCAACGATTGCGCGCCGATCGCGGCGGGTCGCTCTTTTCCTAATCATACTCATGCCGGCGTGATAGGATTCGCGCAAAGAAAAAGGCCCCGCTTATCGCAGGGCCTTTTTCGGAGAAAATTCAGAGTCGGACTTGTCGCCTAGCTGCGTTTCCGGGCGATCAAACCGAGACTGCACAAGGCCAGTCCTGCCAAGCCGGCGGTGGCGGGCTCAGGAACATTCGTGCCCGTGCTGACGATGAATTCCTTCTTCGCGATGAAGGCCAACGAGCCCGGTTGGGTCAACGCCAAGAGCTGATTGTTGATCGAGATGTCAACCTTGGTGGCGTGTTGGTTCGGCGCGAGCTGACCTGCAATGTTCAGCGTCGTGCCCAAGGACCACGGTTGGACGACGCCCGGATTGGCCAACAGGTTGAAACCGACGGAAGCATTGCTCGGCGCCAGGTTAATCGGGGCGACCGGTGAACCGTTGATTTGGGTAACGGTCGCGCGAACGATGGCACCCGCGAATACTTGAGTCGCGGCTGTGCCGATCCCAGCGAGCGAAAAATCGCCAGCTTCAAACAGGCTCACCGAATCAATCGAGGCGCCCATGATCGTGTAGTTGAGCTGGCCGTCCGTGATATCGGCGCTGCCATTAACAGCGGACGCAACGAAACCAGCGGGATCGAAATCCAAGCCCGTGGCAAACGGCGTCGGCGGTCCATAGAGGGGAACTGCATCGGTTCCAGAGGACTCCGTCACTTGCAGAAAGGAGACGCCCGGCGGAACGGGACCAAAGTTCCCGTAGTTGATCGAGGCGGCCTGAGCGACAGAAGAAAAGCTGGCGGCGAGCGCCGCGCAGATGGCAAGAGCCACGGCTCCTGCGAACACTCGTGTTGTCCTGATCATTAGAACTTTCTCCTCAACGCGAGAAACTCACGCAGTAATTTCGAGCTTTCCGACCCAGGCGCCGGCAATGGCTGGCGCGTATGTAGACCGACTCTGGATGCCGATTGTAGCAGGCCTGCGGGTCAATGCAATCATTTTGTGGCGAATAGGGAAAATTTGTGGACATTTCGTTCACCCCTCCCCAAGCGGCAACAGGACTCCGCCCGTCGGCCGGCCGGATTTTCGCGAAAATTGGGGCAAAAACCACGCGATCAGCCCAAAAACGACCGCGCTCATGATCGCCGGGGCCGCCCAAAACTTCTGCCAACCAACCGCCATTTCGGCCGAATTCGGCCCCGCCAGCCACGTTGCTTCTGCCAGCCCGGCCAGTTCAGAGCCGAAAAAATAGCCCAGCCCCGTCATCGCCACTGCTAGCAGCCCTTGGGCAGTAGCCCGATTATTTCTGCCAGCACAGCAGTCGACCTCCAACTGCATCGAAATGGTGACGAACGTGAAGGCGATGCCGTGAACCGCAATCGCGCCGTAGAGCAGCAGGGGTTGAATTGAAGGTGGTGCGCTGGGCGCCGCGGCCAGCGCCGCATATCGCAAGGTCCACACGGCCAATCCAGCCAGGATCGCCGTCTTCGCGCTCACGCGCATGAGGACCATTGGCAGTAGCACCATGCACGCGACCTCAGTGCATTGGCCGAGGACCATTTTCGCCGCCGGCTGATGCATGCCGGTCCAATTGAAGAAGACGTTAGCATAGGCGTTGTAAAACTGCGCGGGCACGTGTGCCAGCACCGCCAGGCCCATGAGCATGAGAAACTTCCGGTCGCGCAGCAGGCCAATCCTGTGTGAGCTGGAAATCAGATCCGCCGGCTGGCTCGCTCCGCGCTTCGCCGGCGGCGTGTGCGGCAAGAAGAGTGCATAGACGGCCATCACCAGTTCACCGGCGACGCCGATCTGTAGCGGCAGCGTCGTCTTTTCAATCGACTGGCCGCCGGAAATAAACGTCGGCCAGAACCAGCCGACGAACAATCCTCCGGCAATCCATCCGACAGTGCTCCAGGCACGCGCTACGGGAAAATCGCGGTTGGGACGCTCGAGATGGTGAAGCGTCATGGAACACGTCAACGCGAAGCTCGGCGAGAAGCAGAGGAAGTAGCCGATCATCGCGGCCAGGAACGCCCACTGGTTATGAACCATCACCGCCGCGTATAAGGCGGCAGCCGCGACAACGTGCAGAACCAGCATGATCCGCTCGGTCGCGAAGAAGTGGTCGGCCAAAAACCCGGTGATGAGCGGGGCGATCATTCCGCCGATGGGCCCGGCGCCGTAAACCACGCCCACGAAGCCTTTGGCGAACATGCGACCGTCGCCCGAGTTCTCGTCCACAAAGCTACCCAGGGTCACGATCCACGAACCCAGGGCAAAGTGGTGCAGAAACATCGTGGCGGCGAGCTTCACACCCACCGGCGACCACAATCGGACTCCTTGATGAGGCGCCTCTTCGATCGGCGCAGCCGGCACGGGGACCTGCTCGACGGGGGTCGCAACAAGCGCTTCGGTAATATCGGCCGAGTTGTCCATGAGTAACCGGACCGGATTCTACGGGCCGCCCGGACGACGGCCTAGACGGACAAGCCGGCTCAATGGATCGACAAAGACGCTACGTGGCCGGGCAGAGAACTGACAGTGCTCCGGGCGTCAATTCGAGGGAAACCTGGCGGACGCCTTCCTCCGGTCGCAGCCAGGGCTCGCCATCAACATGCGCGGCCAGCGGAAAATTCGACGCAATCGACATCGACCTGAACTCGCCGCGTTCAATCCAAGCGGCCTGCGGCGGCGAGCCGCGCAAGGCCGCCGCCGCCATGCGGAGCACCTGCAGCCGGCCGGCCGGCGCCGCCAGGACATAGTTCATTCGGCCGTCGTCAATCGCGGCGTCGGTAGCCAGGAAGAACTTGCCGCCGGAACGCGGGCCGTTCGCGACGGACAGGATCATCGCGTTGCGCTCGTGCGTCTTTCCATCGATGGTCAGCGTCAACCGCGCAGCAGGAAGGCGGCGCATCATCGAGGATATTACCGCCCGCACATACAAGCCCGATCCTCGCGGCCAGTGATATCGATGGCTGGCCAAATTGATCTCGCCTTCCAGCAGCAAGCCCATGTTGTTGAGCAAAAAGCACATGCGACCGTCCGCGGCGCGGACCGAGGCGACGTCGATGCTTCGAGTGGAATTTGCCTCCAGCGATTCGATGAGCGGCTCAAGTTCCTTGCCAATGCCTAGCGCGAACGCCACGTCGTTGCCCGAACCGGCCGGTACGATGCCCATGGCTGGCCGCCGCTCGGCTTCGATCGTCATGAGCCCGTTCGCGACCTCATGCACGGTTCCATCGCCGCCGATTGCCAGCACCGCTTCGCACTCGTCGCGAGTACACCTCGCGGCCTGTGCCTTGCCATCCCCGCGTGCCTGTGTCTGGAGCAGCGTCAGTTCAAATCGGTCGCGCAATTGCTCACGCAACGAAGCCGCCAGCCGGGCCGACCGGCCACGATCCGCCCGCGGGTTCAGGATTGCGACGAGCCGGCGCACCGCTAGTGCCAAATCAGTGGTTTTGTTTCGAGACAGGCCTTCCGGCGCGCGAGCCCGGCAAGGTCCAGAGCGCACAGCCAACCGCCGCCACCGCTGTGCAGACTGCAAGATAGATTGGACAGAACTCTTGCGAAAAGAAAGTGGAGGATAGCGGGCTCGAACCGCTGACCTTTTGGCTGCCAGCCAAACGCTCTCCCAACTGAGCTAATCCCCCGTTCGACTTCCAGCGCTCTTGTCGGAAAGACTTTCCGCAAGCTCGGCTGGTTCGCGAGCCGACGAACTGGCAAACTATCAACCCGTCCGGCGCTTGTCAACGCTAGCTCCGCGCCGCGGGAAGTCACCGGGGCTGAGAGTCTTTTGCGACTCGCAACATCACCTCGAACTCAAGAACTCCAATCGCGAAAGAGTCCCGACCCGTTCCCATCGCATGACCCATCAAAGCCACCGCCGCCGCGCCCTCTTGGCCGCCGTCAAGCTGCTCATCGCCGCGGCGATTTTTGCTTACCTATTCTATTCCTTGCGCGGCGATGAAGTCTTCGGTCGTTTGGTCCATGAACCGAAAAATTGGGGCCGGTTGGCCCTGGCGCAAGCGCTCATTCTGCTGGCCATTTCGCTGAACTATCTCCGCTGGTACATCTTGGTGCGCGCGCTGGGATTGAACTTCAGCCTCACCGATTCCTTCCGGTTAGGGTCGCTGGGGACGCTGCTGAGCCAGGTCTGGTTCGGCAGCGTGGGCGGCGACATGTTCAAAGCCGCGTTCATCGCTCGCGAGCAACCGGGCAAACGGACCGAGGCGGTGGCCAGCGTTGTGATCGACCGCGTCGTCGGCTTGTACGCGATGTTGCTAGTGGCAAGCATTGGCCGCCTGGCCGCCGGTGGGTTTACGCAAACCTCGCGTGAACTTTCCGCCCTTAGTTTGCTGGTTGCCGTATTCGCCGGGGTTGGAACCATCGGCGTCGCCTTGCTGATGGTTCCCGCCGTCACCGGGCCGCGAATGGCGCATTGGCTCGGTCGATTTCCGGCGATCGGCCACACGCTGGTTCGGCTGCTGGGGGCGGCGGCAGCCTATCGGCATGGACGCCGGTTTCTGTTCGCCGCCATCTTCATCGCCATCTGCACTCATACAACGCTGGTGCTGTCGATCTGGTCCATCGGGCTTGGCCTTCCGATAAACGCTCCCACGCTGCCGACCACATTCCTGGTCGGCCCGATGAGCCTGTGCGCCGCGGCCATTCCGCTGACGCCCGGCGGCCTGGGCACGTTCGAGGTCGCCATGGACAGGCTGTACCAGCTTGTGGGCGCCGCCCCCGGCGATGGACTGCTCGTCGCCCTGACCTACCGCGTGATGACCTACGTGATGGCCGCCGCCGGGGCTGTCTTCTACCTGCGCAGTCGCAAAATGATGGATCAAGCCATGCAGGAAGCTGAAAACTTTGAGCACCAGATCACCAATCAAACGACGTCAAGTTAGCGGCTCCCGAAATCCCTCGAGGGTACGGTCGTCGAGGCCGCTTCACACGCGAACCGCCCCTGGGGTGAAAAGCGTCCATCCAGTACCTTGATGGCATGTTCGTCCGCTCGGCCGGCGGCGCTTAGCGTCGCGGCTGTATTTGACATTCCGCAATCCGCACTCCGAATTCCGCAATCTCCGTGCTCCCTCCCGTCAACAAAGATCAGTCCTTCCCTGACCGCGAGCTGGAAGTCCTTCGGTTTTGGAAGGACCGCCAGATCTATCACAAAACGCTCGAGGCGCGGGCCGCGGCGCCGCCTTTCGTCTTTTACGAAGGGCCGCCCACGGCCAACGGCATGCCGCATCCCGGCCACTGCTTGACGCGGGCCATCAAAGATCTGTTCCCCCGCTACAAGACCATGCGGGGTTTCCTCTGCGACCGCAAAGCCGGCTGGGACACCCACGGCCTACCGGTCGAGACGGAGGTTTCTAAGGAACTCGGCATTCACTCGAAGACCGAAATCGAACAGTACGGCATTGAGCCCTTCATCCACCGCTGCCAGCAAAGCGTGTGGCGGTACATGGGCGAATGGGAGCGGCTGACTGAACGCCTTGGCTTTTGGGTCGATCTGGAGAACGCCTACGTCACTTACCACCAAAGCTACGTCGAAAGCGTGTGGTGGTCGCTGAAAGAGCTGTTCGACCGCGGGCTGCTCTACAAGGGCCACAAAATCGTCTGGTGGTGGGCGCAGGGCGGCACGGCCCTTTCCAGTGGTGAAGTCGGCCAAGGCTATCGCGAAGTCGCCGACCCCAGCGTGTATGTGAAGTTTCCCATCATCATCGGCGATCGCGGCGCCAAGGTCGGCCTGCCGGAAAACTTGACGCTAATCGCTTGGACGACGACGCCGTGGACGCTTCCGGCGAATCAGTTCGCCGCGGTCCATCCGGAGCTGGAGTACGCCGTCGTCAGTGAGTCGATCAACGCCGCGGAGTCGTACATCGTGGCCGCCGCGCTGGTGGATCAGCTTGCGCAGAAGATCAAACGCGAGCTGCGCGTGAGCAAGGTCATCAAGGGCGACGACCTCGTCGGCCTGCGCTACCAGCCGCCGTTCGGCGCCTACCTTGGCGAGCACCTGGAACGGCGATTAGCCGCGGCGCCGCGGCCAGCAGGCGTTTCGGCGACCGCGTTCATGGAACAGCGGACCAACGAAGTCTTATTCGACTCGGCAGTGCCGTGGCTCTACGATTTCAAAGTGGTCGCCGCCGATTTCGTCACCACGGACTCCGGCACGGGCATCGTACACATCGCGCCAGCCTTCGGCGAGGACGACTACAACGTCTTGATCGAACAGCAGCAAGCGGCTCGCAAGGCCCAAGCCGGCGGCGAGTTCGTCCTCATCCCCGAACTGCTCAACCCGGTCGCCCCCGACGGCCGGTACACCGCCGAAGGGCCGGAGTACTGCTTCGGCCGCTGGGTGAAGGAGTGCGATCGCGACATCATCAGCGATCTGAAGGACCGCGAGCTGCTGTACCATCGCGAGCAGTACGTACACGACTACCCCTTCTGTTGGCGGGCCGAGGAAGATCCGCTCATCCAGTACCCACGCGAAAGCTGGTTCATCCGCACCACGGCCTTTCGCAATGCGATGCTGGAGAACAACTCGAAGATCAACTGGCTCCCCGAGCACATCAAGGAAGGCCGGTTTGGCAAGTTCCTGGAGTCCAACGTCGATTGGGCCTTGTCGCGCGAACGCTTCTGGGGGACTCCGCTGCCGATCTGGGTTTGCTCGGACACCGGGAGCATGGAAGCGATTGCCAGTTACGACGAGCTCTTGGCGAAGCCTGGCGTCGCCGGCGTCGAAGTCTGGGACGCCGCGAAAAAGGAGAATCCGGAGTTAGTCGAGGATTTGCGCGTTCACAAGCCATACATCGACGCGATTACCTACGACTCGCCGTTCGCCGACGGCGGCCGGATGAACCGCGTGAGCGAGGTCATCGACTGCTGGTACGACTCCGGCGCCATGCCGTTTGCTCAGTGGGGCTTTCGCGGCGAGCCTGCTCCTTCCGGCTCCCTCCCCCTCGTGGGGAGGGCTGAGGAGGGGGGCGAAGCTGGTACAGCTCCACCCCTCGCTAACCTTCCCCATCAAGGGGAGGGAACCGGATTGAGTCCGGCCGAAAAGTTCAAGCAACAATTCCCCGCCGACTTCATCAGCGAAGCCATCGACCAGACGCGCGGCTGGTTCTACAGCCAGCTCGCCATCAGCACGATGCTGTGGGGACGAGGAAATGACGAAGCCCGAATGACGAATGACGAAAAAAGTGCGCCTCCGTCAGCACATTCGTCATTCGACATTCGTCATTCGTCATTCCGCTATCCGCACCCGTTCAAAACCTGCATCGTCCTCGGCCTGATGCTTGGCGAGGACGGGCAGAAGATGTCCAAGAGCAAGCGGAATTACCGCGAGCCCGGGGAAATCTTCGATCGCTACGGCGCCGACGCGCTGCGCTGGTACTTCTTCGCCAATCAGCCGCCGTGGACGAGCATCCGGTACAGCGAGCAAGCCATCCGCGACAGCGTGCCGGAGTTCCTCTTGCGGCTGTGGAACGTGTACAGCTTCTTCACGATCTACGCGAACATCGACGGCTTCGATCCCGCCGCAGAATCCGTAGACAAAACCCTAGCCGCGACGCTTCGCGTCGCCGGGACCACGACCTATCGCGGCGTCTCGGAGCGGAGCGAACTCGACCGCTGGATTCTCAGCGAGCTTTGCCGCACCGCCGCGATTGTCGTCGAGCGAATGGACGCCTACGACAACTTCGCCGCGTGCAACGCGATCACCGAGTTCGTGGACGCCCTTTCCAATTGGTACGTCCGCCGTAGCCGCGACCGCTTTTGGGCCGCCGACAGGCGCGCCCCCGAAAAGCTCGACGCGTACTGGACGCTCTATGAATGCCTGACGACAACAGCCCGGCTGATCGCCCCGTTCACGCCCTTCCTGGCTGAAAGCCTTTGGCAGAATCTCGTCGCCGCGCCATTCGGCGATCGCGCGGAGCAAAGCGTCCACCTCTGCGACTTTCCGGCTGGCGATGAAGCCGCGATCGATCAACTGCTCTCAGAACAGATGAACATCGTCCGCCACATCGCCTCGCTTGGCCGGCAGGCTCGGACGGTGGCCGGGCTAAAAGTGCGTCAGCCGCTCGCGCGGGTCGAGGTCATCCTCGCGGACACGAAGCATCAGAAATGGCTGGAAGAACACGCCGACGTGATCGCTGATGAGCTTAACGTCAAGCAGGTCGAGTTCAGCGATGAGCCAGACAAATACGTCAATCACGAAGTGCTGCCGAACTTCAAACTGCTCGGCCCGCGCCTTGGTAAGCTCATGCCGAAGATTAAGCCTGCGCTCGCCAAGCAAAGCGGCGCCGAGCTGCTCGCTAACTTTCGGGACAACGGCAAGATCGATCTCATGATCGACGGTGAAGCGGTCGCTCTCTCGGCCGATGAAGTCGAAGTCCGCCTGCAGGCCAAGCCGGGCTGGACCGCCGCCAACGACAAGGGCGTGGTTGTGGTGCTCGCCACTGAGATCACGCCGGAGCTGCTTCGCGAAGGCCTGGCCCGCGATTTGGTTCGCGTCATCCAAGACCGCCGGAAGGAAATCGGCTGCGAGTTCACCGACCGCATTGAAGTTGGCGTCGTGACGGATTCGGCGGAGCTCAAAACGGCCATCGAGCAATTCCGCGTCTACATCACGCAGGAAACTCTGGCGGACTCGATTCGTTTGGAGCGTCTGCCGGAGGTTGATTTCATCGAGGTTCAAATCGGTGACGCAACGGCGATTCACTATGTGCGCCGAATTGTCGAAGAATAATGATTCGGGGCAATCCACCTAAGGCTCAACGGCAAACATGTCTCGCCAGCCATTAAAGCTAGCCGTGTTGATATCTGGCGGCGGCCGCACGCTGAAGAATTTTCTTGATCTGAAGGCCGAAGACCGGCTGCCGGTGGATATTCGGCTGGTCGTCTCCAGCAATGCGGCCGCTCGCGGCTTAGCGTTTGCCGAAGAAGCGAAGATTTCGGCGTTAGTTCTCAGTCGCCGCGACTATCCCTCCGATCAGGCCTACGGTGATGCGATCTTCGCTGCCTGCCGGGAGGCGGGCGTTGACTACGTCGCCATGGCGGGCTTTCTCAAGCTGGCGCCGGTGCCGGAGGACTTCACCGGCCGCGTGCTGAACATCCACCCGGCGCTCATCCCGGCGTTCTGCGGTCATGGCATGTACGGCCATCGCGTGCATGAGGCGGTTCTGGACGCCGGCGTGAAGGTCACCGGCGTTACGGTGCACTTTGTCGATAACCAGTACGACGCCGGGCCGATCATTTGGCAGCAGCCGGTTCCGGTGTTTGATGATGACACGCCGGAGACGCTCGGCGATCGCGTGTTCGAGGTCGAAAAGGAGGCTTACCCGCAAGTGCTGCGGCTGCTCGCCGCAGGTCGCATCCAACTCGATGGCCGCAAGGTGCGAATTGCCGCCTCCAAGCGCCGCGAATCGATGGTGGATGATTGATCTTTTGGACCAGTCCCGCTCGCTGCCGCGGCGTGCTATCCTGCAGCCTGGACGGGAACCTCTCGAACCACTTACTGCTCGCTCCACTTCATGCCCGACCTCGACCGCTTCAAGCAAGACATCTGCGACATTGGCGACCGGCTGTACAAGCGCGGATTCGCCGCCGCGAACGACGGCAACATCACGTATCGCGTCAGTGAGGATGAAGTCCTCTGCACGCCGGCGATGCACTGCAAGGGCTTCATCAAGCCGGCGGACATCGCGCTGATCGACATGGAGGGCCGGCAGCTTGCCGGTGAAAAGCCGCGTTCCAGCGAAGCCTTCCTGCACCTCGAAATCATGAAGGCCCGACCGGATGTGAAAAGCGTGGTCCACTGTCATCCGCCGCACGCGACCGCCTTCGCCGTTGCCCACGAAGCGATTCCCAATTGCGTGCTGCCAGAAGTTGAAGTGTTTCTCGGCAACGTCCCGATCGCAAAATACGAGACGCCGAGCACCCTGGAATTTGCCGAGACTATTCTGCCGTTCGTTCACAAAGCGAACGTCATCATCCTTGCCAACCACGGCACTGTGAGCTTTGGCGAGAGCGTCGAACGGGCTTACTGGTGGACGGAGATACTGGACGCTTACTGCCGGATTTTGATTCTCGCCAAGCAAATTGGCCGGGTGGAGTACTTCTCGAACGAGAAGGGCTGGGAGCTGGTCGAGCTGAAGCAGCGGTGGGGATTTCCAGACCCGCGGCACGATCCGGCCTATGCCGGGAGCGATTTGTTCGCGGATGATGTTTTTCGAGAGACCTGGAGCGAGTGCGGCGTGCAGAGCGGCGCGTTTGGAATTCCTGGCTGGTCGCGTGCTGCCGGTAAGCAGAAGGAACGGTCGGAATTCGACGAAGCGCTCATTGAACGGATAGCTGATCGCGTGGCGGAGAAACTTCGCGGCGCCTTGGTTCGAGAGTAGCCGGAGGGCCACGCCGTCCGGGAGCCCGGAGCGCGTGGCCCTCCGGCTAGTTTTAAGTTGAATGCTATGCCTGAACAGAACCCCGAACCTCTCGATGTGATCGCCGTCGGGGCTCATCCCGATGACGTGGAGATTGCGTGCGGCGGGACGCTGGCTCGGCTTGTTGAGCAAGGCCATCGCGTTGGGATCATCGACTTGACGGATGGCGAGCCGACGCCGCATTCCCCAGGGCCGGATGTGCGACTCGCGGAGGCAAAGGCGGCCGGCGAAGTACTTGGCGTTCACAAGCGGATCACGCTTAAGCTCTCGAATCGCAAGCTGTTCGACACGTTTGAGAATCGCATCGCGCTGGCCGTTGAGCTGCGGCGCTACCGGCCGCGGCTGGTGCTCGGCTTCGGCGAGAAGACGCCGATGGCGTCGCCGGACCATTGGCAGGCGATGCAAATCACCGACGCGGCGATTTTTTACGCGCGGCTCACCAAGTGGGACGAGCA
>JAICUM010000007.1 GCA_025935855.1 Pirellulales bacterium
CCTCACCGAGTACGTGAGCAACAATTTCGCCGGCGCCCTGAAAGGCGACCTGCTGATCGCCAGCTTCGACAACACGATCAAGCGCGTGAAGCTCTCGGCCGACGGCACGCAAGCCGTGCTCACGGAGAATCTTTTCACCAACGTGGGCGCTCAGCCGCTGGATGTGACGGCGCCGGGATCGGGCGCCTTCGCCGGCACGATCTGGGTCTGCGACATTGGAACCAGCAAGATTTATGTGTTTGAACCGTCGAGCGGCGACACCGGCAATCCCAACGACCTCGATGGCGATGGCTACGCGAACGACGACGAAACGGCCAACGGCACCGACCCGAATAATCCGGGCGACGTGCCGACGGACTTCGATCACGACTTCGTGTCCGACCTGACCGACCCGAACGACGACAACGACGCGTTCCCGGATACGTCGGACGGGTTTGTCGTGGACGCGGCCAACGGCGCCAACACGCCGGTCGGCACGTTCTACGACTGGGAAAACGAGGGCGCGAGCCCCGGCGGCTTGCTCGGCCTGGGCTTCACGGGGCTGATGACCAATGGCACGAGCAACTACGCTTCGCTGTACGATCATTCGAAGCTGACCGCCGGCGGCGCCGCGGGCGTACTGACGCTCGACCGGGCCACGGTCGGCACGGCGCTGGGCAGCGCGAACACGCAGGAGCAGGCGTTTCAGTTTGGCGTGAACGTCGGCGGGCAGACGGCGCCGTTTGTCGCCGAGACGAGCGTGCTCGGACCCTGGAGCGGGCTGACGCCGCATGCCGGCGAGGAGATGGGCTTCTACATCGGCACGGGCGACCAGGATAACTACCTGGAACTGGTGCTGACGGGCGATAGTGGCGGATCGATCAAGCTCGGCAAAGAAGTGGGCGGCACCTTCACGACGATCGCCACTCAGCCGCTCGCGATGCCAGGCTCGGGCTTTGTCGAATTGCACCTGTCGGTCAATCCGGCCAACAACACGGTGCAGGCGAGCTACTCGGTAAGCGGCGGCGCCTCGGTGAATCTCGGTGGCGCGACGGCGATCCCGGCCTCGTGGATCAGCAGCGTGATGGCCGTGGGGCTGATCTCGACGGACTCGACGCCTGCCAGCGCCGTGCCGGCGACATGGGATTTTCTGGCCGTCGTGCCCGGCGTCGTGGTGACCGGCGACGCGGCGGCGAAGATCGAAGTCTTCACGCAAGGCAGCCTCGACAATTCGAGCACCGCCAAAACCGACGCGTTGCGCATTCACAACAATGCGACCGGCGGGCGGAAGATTTCGTCGGTCACGTTCGATCTGCGTACCACTTTCATGCCGGACATGGTGTTCGATCCCAACGGTACGGGCGGCGACACGCGGGGGATCGACTTCACGGCCGACAGCGGCGGCGCCGCGACGGGCTTGGGCGAGGACAAATTCGCGGTCGATCATGACGGCGGCTTCGACACGTTGACAATCAATTTCGACGATTTCGATCCGGGCGAGGTGTTCACGTTTCATGTGGACGTCGATCCGACCAGCGTTCGCGGCTCGGCGCCTCCGGGGCCGGCGGACGCGGCCAGCGTTTCGGGGCTGGAGATTTCCGGCGCGACGATCACGGTACACTACGAGGACGGCGGCGTGATCAGCGGACAATTGTTCGCCCTGCCGGAGGGTTCCAGCTTCTACAAGGTCCATTCGCAGGCGACACTGAATGAAAGCCCGGCGACCGCCGCACCGCAGATCAGCCTCGTGGGCGTGACGACGCCGGCTGTGGTGCAGGCGGCCGCTCAGAAAGTTCACATCGTGGCGCCCGCGGGCTCGACTGTTCGGCTGCTGCAAACCGAAGTCGCGCTGCAGCTCGCCGGCGTGCCCGGCGGCGGGTTCGACATCGATCCCTATGAAGGGAACAAGGTCGTGTTTGTCCGCGACGACGTGGCGACGGTTCCCGCGGCGGGGTTCATCGACGTCAACGTCACGCTGCACGATTCGCTGACCGAGGGGGGCATCAATTACTTCACCGCCGTGGTTGACCTGCCGGGTGGGGGCACGAGCGCCGTCTCGAACGTGCTGAAGGTGGCGTTGAAGAATCTGCCGCCGGGCAGCAACGCACCGGCGTCGCTGCTCAGCCCGGGGCCGCCAGAGTTTTTCGGCGACTACAACCGCGACGGCATTGTGGACGGCGCCGACTTCCTCGTGTTGCAGCACTCAACCTCCACGGGCGACGACATGCAAACGTGGGAAGCGGGATTCGCGGACGACGACGGCCCGCCGGAATCGGACTCCGGGCCGGAGGTGGATATCGCGGAGGATGGATTGGGGCCGCTGGCCGTTATGGCCGCCGACAGTGCGATGACGGCGGAAGGCGAGGGCGGGCCCGGATTGATGCAGTCGCTCGCGGCTTCCGGCGTGAAGTTCGATCGGCTGTGGCTGGGCGAGGCGGCAACGCCGCCGGCGTTTCATCGGTCGTTCGCTGTTCGGCCGTTTGTCGTTGAACCTTGGCAGGCGAGGCAGACGACTGCGGTGGCGGCGAATGAGGCCGTTCATTTCTCGTCGTCTGAATCGCGTGGACTGACAAGCGACCGGCGAAGTGACGAGGATTCAAGCCTCGCGGCGCTCGACGTAGCGTTCGAGAAGTTGTGAATGTAGCGTCGGCTTCCAGCCGCCGTTTTATAGTCGCGCCCGTTGTTTACGGCGGCTGGAAGCCGCCGCTACGAGTTGTCGGGGGCGGCGAGGAGTTGCGAGATCGCGTTGACGAGCTGGGCGACCTTGGTGGGCTTCGGCAGGTGTTTGTCGAAGCCGGCTTCGCGGGCCTGGCGGCGGTGCTTCACTCCGGCGAACGCCGAGAGGGCGATGGCGGGCGTCGGCGGCAGGCCGCGCTCTTGCTCGATGCCGCGCAGGCGCTGCAAAAGCTGGTAGCCGTCCTCGCGCGGCAGGCCCACGTCGCTGATGATCACGTGCGGCGGCGAGGCGTTGAAGGCCTCGAACGCAGCTTCGGCCGTGGCCGCAGTCGTCACGTCGGCGCCGTAGTTGCGCAAGACGCGGGCGAGCGAGTCGAGGGTGAGCGGCTCGTCTTCCACAAGCAGGATTTTCGTTTCCTGCAATGAGTTGGCATCGGGTTCGCCGTCGGCTTCTTCGGCATTCTCAGGTTCGGAAGCCGGCATCGAGGCGGGCAAGCGAACGATGAACGTGGCGCCGCGGCCGGCGCCTTCGCTATGGGCTTCGATCGTGCCGCCGTGCAGCTCGACGAGCTCCTTGGAAATCGACAGACCCAGGCCCAGCCCGCCGTAGGAGCGCGTCATCGTGAAATCGCCCTGGCTGAACGGCGTGAAGATGTGCGGCAAAAACTCGGGATCGATGCCCTGGCCGGTGTCGGTGACGCGAATCTCGCAGATATCATCCGTGCGTGACACCGCGACCGTGACGCGGCCGCCGGACGGCGTGAACTTGACCGAGTTGGTCAGCAGGTTCGACACGACCTGCCGCAGCCGATCGGGGTCGGCCCGGAGCTGGCACCCGTCGGGTTGAAGATTCATTTCGAGGGTGACGCCGCGCTCTTCGGCGATCGGCTTGAGCGCCTCGACCGCCAGGCGCACGAGCGCCGGCAGCTTCGTTTCGCTGCGCTCGAGCCGCATTTTTCCCGAGGCGATGCGCGAGACTTCGAGCAAATCGTTCAGCAACTGCGCTTGGGAGAGCGCGCTGCGCTCGATCACCCTGAGGCCTTCGACCGTTTCGTCGGGGCCCATGCTGCCATGCTGCAGCATTTCGGACCAGGTGAGAATTGACGAGAGCGGGGTGCGCAGCTCGTGCGACAGCCGGGCGAGGAACTGGTCCTTCACGTAGCTGGCCTGCTCGGCCTCTTTGCGGGCCGACTGCTCGCGAATGAGGAGCTGGTCGCGGTCGGTCTCGGCGTCCCGGCGGGCGGTGTCGTCGCGCAAGACCTTCACGAAGCCGGTGAGTTGGCCGGCGTCGTCATGCAGCGCCGTGAGCACGCCGCTGCCCCAAATGCGCGTGCGGTCTTTGCGTTGGTGCCACGTTTCGTCTTCCGCTCGGCCGTCGCGGATAGCCTTCTCCATTTCGCGGCCTTGCTGGGCTTCGGCGTCATCGCCGACGTAGATCATTGAGGCAGATTTGCCAATGGCCTCGTCCCGCGTCCAGCCGAGCAGCCGTTCGGCGCCGGCGTTCCAGGTGACGATCTTTCCCTGCGGATCCATCAGCAGCATGGCAAAATCGCGCGCTCCCTCGATCACTTGCCGGAAGCGGGATTCCGTCTGCCGCTGCGACGTTTCCGCGCGATTCAAGGCCGACACGTCGATAAACGTGATCACAATGCCGTCGATGCGGTTGTCGGTTGTCCGGTAGGGCTGAACCCGCCGCATGTACACTTTTCCGCTGCTGGTGGCGACCTGGCGCTCGGCGGGCGTGAGCTTGTCGAGCACGGCTTGGCAGTCTGCCAGCAACGTCGGGTCGTCGAATTTCAACTTCAAATCGGCCAGTGGTCGTCCCACGTCCGAGGGAATCAGCTCGATCAGGTCGCCGACAGTCGGCGTGTAGCGCCGGATGCGAAATTGCGGGTCCAGAAAGATAACCGCGATATTGGTGCTGGAGAGCAAGCTGTTGAGGTCGGCCGCCAGCGCTTCGTGCTCCTCGATCTTGATCTGCAACTGCACGTTCAGAGTGGTCAGCTCCTCGTTGAGCGATTGCAGCTCCTCCTTGCTGGTTTCGAGCTCTTCGTTGGTGCTCTGCAGCTCCTCGTTGATGCTCATTGCCTCTTCGCTCGAGGCGTGCATCTCTTCGTTTGTCGTCTGGAGCTCTTCAACGGTGCTCTGCAGCTCGTCGCGGACTCGATTGAGCTCAGACTGCAAGTCGGCGACGTCGCGATCGGCGCTCGGGACTTCGACCGGGGGCGGCAATTCCTTGAGCCGATGGAAGCTCACCAAAAAGTAGCCGGGCTGAAGCTTGAGATCGAGCGGCTCGGCGACCACTTCGATGCGAAACCGGCCCTCGTCCGTCTCGAGAGATACGTCGCGGCATGCGGTCCGGCTGTTATTGGCCGTGGCTTGCTGCAACGCCGCGCGGATAGATCCGCGAACGTGGTCGCGCGCCACCGACAGGAGGTCGCGAGTCGGCTCGCCTGAAGGCTGCAGCAGATAGGCCGTCGTGTCGCCGTGGAAGTAGACGATACGTTGTTCGCGGTCGACCGTGACGGCGGCCGGCGCATGGCGCGCCAGCAGTAATCGCTGCGTTAGCTGCGCGATGGAAAGCCGCGGGACGACGTTGCGTGGAGCGGCGGCCACCGCGGGTTCGTCCCTTCGGGGGAAGGTGAACTCGCCCTCGTGCCGCGCTGGACCGATGCGGCGAAAGATGCGGGTGCGTTTGTCGATCGGCTGAAACATCTCCTCGAAACCGGCCACCGTTTCGCTGCCGCCAAGGAAGAGCGCGCCGCCGTCGCGCAACCCGAAGTGCAGCAGTCCCAGGACGCGGCGCTGCAGATCCGGCTCGAGGTAAATGAGCAGGTTGCGGCAGGTGCAGATGTCGAGCTTTGAGAATGGCGGGTCCTGGATGACGTTCTGGGGAGCGAAGACGACCATCTCGCGGAGCTCTTTTTTGATTCGGTACATCGAATCGTCGCGATCGAAGAAGCGATTGAGACGCTGCGGGAGGATTTGGGCCTCGATACCCCCCGGGTAAAGCCCGGCGCGGGCTTTGGCGAGCGTCCGCTCGGCCATGTCCGTGGCGAAGATTTTGACGTCAAGCGACTTGTCGAATTCCTCGATCGCTTCGGTGATGAGCATGGCGAGACTGTACGCTTCTTCGCCGCTGGAACACGCGGTGACCCAGCAGCGAACGCCCTCGTCACTGCTTCGTCCAGCAATCAGCGGCTTGATGACGCGCTCGGCGAGCGCGTTCCACGCTTCGGCATCGCGAAAAAATCCGCTGACATGGATCATCAAGTCGTCCGACAGCAGCGGCGCTTCCGCGGGCGTGAGCCGCAGGTAGGACGCATAATCGGCAAGAGACTCGATCTGGTTCAGTCCCATGCGCCGCTGGATGCGACGCAGGACGGTCGGTTTTTTGTATCCGGTAAAGTCCCGGCGCGTGCCGACGCGCAACGACGCGAGGATTTCGGTCAGCGCCTTGGAATCGAGCCGCTCGGCGGCTTCGGCGAGCTGGCCGCCGCGGACGTACGCATGAGCTGAATAACGTTGTAGCACTGCCGGCATTTCATCCGGCCGAAGGACGAAATCGGCATTGCCGGATTCGATCAGATGCCGGGGCATGGAGGGAAACTTGGCGGATTCGGGATCCTGCGCGATGACGAGGCCGCCAACGGTTTTGATCTCGGCGGCGCCGGCCGTCCCGTTGGATCCCATGCCCGACATGATGATGGCAATCGAGCGCTCGCGCTGCTCTTCGGCCAGCGAGCGGAAGAAGTCGTCCACGGGGCGATTGTGGCCAGGGTCGGCCAGCGCGTGACCCAAGTGGAGCTTTCCGCGGTGGAGAGTCATCGTGTGGGCGGGACGGATCACGTAGACGTGGTCGGGCGCCACGGTCATGCCGTCCTCGACCTCGACAACGCTCATCTTGGTGTGCTTGGCCAGAATCTCGGCGACCATGCTTTCGCGGTCAGGCGACAAGTGCTGCACCAGGACAAACGCCATGCCCACGTCCGAGGGCATGACGTCGAAGAACTCGATGAAGGCTTCCAGCCCGCCGGCCGACGCGCCGATTCCCACGACCGGGAAGTCGAGCCTGGGCCGCTCCTCGACGCTTACGGCCTGAGCCAGCCGATCGGGTTGTTCGTCGGGGGCAGGGTCGCCGGAGTGCGGGTCGCCGTTCTGAGTTTCGAGATCGTCCATCGCCTATCCGGAAAACATCCTCTCACGACGCCCAGACGCGGCCCGGGCGCGCGTAGCGGAGAAGGGAGTTCATACTAGCGAAATACTTGACGTGGTGGTATCGAATGATCGGCGAAACGACGTGATTCGCCTGATATACTTTTCGCGTCTGAAAACTGAACGTCGTTTGCACTGATCCCGGCATTCGAGTTGAACGCGACGTTCAGTTTTCAGCCGACTCGGGTATAGCTCACGCCAGTATTGTAGGTTTGCGCGGGGAGCATTGTTTAATCTGTCCGAACACGTGCGATGCGGCGAGCCGCCCCCGGACGACGATCGGCTGCGCGAGGGATTCTTCTTTGAGATCGAGCCCCACTGCGGCGTTCGGTCGCGGTCACTTGCGCCGCTGACATAGGAGGGCAACGGCTAGGCGGTCGCTCACATGTACTCTTGACGGATGCTTGGACCTGTTTTGACCTTCGAAAGTCCGTCTTTCTGTCCGGTCAGCATGGTGCGGATCAGGTCGGCGGCCTGCTCGCGATCTTTGGCATTTGACTGGAATCGGGCGCCCACCTGATCGTTACCGCGGGATTGCCAGCGCTCGGCCATGCGTCGCTGTAGCTCGCCCTGTTCTTCCAGCAAGCGGACGCTGGCCCAGAGGGCATGTTCAAGTTCGTCAGTTTGCCGTCCGAACAGGGTCGCCGCGGTGAAGCCGTGGCCGGTGTGGCAGCGGTAGCGCAGCATCTCGCCATCGCGCTGTTCCCAGAGCGCGCCGCCGCAGTCGGGACAAATGAACGGCGAAGTCGGCGGCGGGACGCCCGGAATGCAAATGGCTGAAACAAGGCCTTCGGAGACGTCGAGCTGTTCGTCGCCGGGGCGACCTGAACTTTCGAGATCGGCGCGCACCAGCTCAGTGAGCAGGGCAGCGATTTCCGATGACATGACAACGTGATCGGCGCCGACGCGGTCCATCACCGAGCGGGGCATATCGGGTTGCTTGGCGTCCTCAGGCGATTGAATCACGACCAGGCCGCCTTGCTGCTTGATTTGCGACATCCCGTAGGTCCCATCGTCCATCAGCCCGGACAGGAGCACTCCGATGACGCGCGGGCCATAGGTATACGCGGCTGAGCGAAACAAGGGATCGATCGCCGGTCGAAAGTTGTTCTCTTTCGGCCCGCGCACGACGCGCAGCTCGCCCGGCTTGATGATCAGGTGCCGATCCGGCGGCGCGAGATAGACCGTCCCGAGTTCGATCGGCTCGCGGTCCTTGGCGTAGCGAACTCCTAATGCGGAGGATCGCTGGAAGATGCTGGCCAGCAACCGAGGGCCCTGCTGACCGCTGTGGATAACCACAAAAACGGCCGCCGGCACATCTTTCTCCAAGCCCGGCAAAATCTCGTTGAGGGCCTCGATGGCTCCGGCCGAGCCGCCGATCACGATGATGTCTCGGCCTTCAGCCATGGCGGCCCTCATGTGGCTAGAGAGAAGGAACCGTCTCTATGGCGTGGCAAGGTGCAGTTGTTATGCCGCGTGCAACGGAAAATCCGACGTTCCGCATGCCGCCATTGCCGGGAACTGGGGTAAATGGAAGAATCTCGCTCCCTTCGGTCGGGTACAGTTTCAGTGCGTGACGACAGATTGGCGTCCTCGCGATTCAACCGGCTCTTGTTTCCGGTCAATAGAGTGATGATGATTCGGCTGCAAATACGCTGGGTGACATTGTTCGTGCTGCTCGTGGGCGGCGCCAGTGCGCGAGCGTCATCGACGTACATCGAGTACCAGGCCGGGCCGGCGACCGCTTCCAGCACGCCGGGCGACGTCTGGTCGCCGGACCTGTGGGGCTGGACGACGCTCGATCTGAGCGGCGCCACGGGTTCGGCCGGCGGCGTGGTGAATGACGCCAACAGCGGCATGAACGCCTGGCGCGTGACTGATTCAGTGTTGGCTCTGCCGAATCCCGCGTATGTCACCGAGATCTTCGACCGGTACATGCCGGACGTGAGGCAGTACGGCTGGCGTTATTCGGCGACCGCGCGGCTGGTGAGCGACTATGGCGGCGGGCCGGACATGGGCCTGGCGGCGTATCTCAACAGCCGCGTATATCACTTGATGATGGACTTTTCGACCAGCGGCGCCTTGCAGGCGACGTTGTCGGACGATCAGACCACTCGAACGTATCAGTTGACAGCGCCCGGCGCGGCGGCGACCGCTTACCATCATTTCCAGTTGCAGAACGCTCCGGCGTCGAGCGTGGTGAGCTTTACCTTCGACGGCCAGGTGATCGACAACACGTGGGACGGCATGCCGTTCACGCATGCCAACACAGTGCAGTGGGGCGCCGACAACCAGGGCGGCGGCTTGGCTCGCGGCGAGATGAACTTCCGCAATGTGTTGTTCGACATCGGGCCGTTCACGCCGGGCGATTTCAACGGCGACGGCGTGGCTGACGGCCGCGACCTGCTGTACTGGCAGCGCACCTTGGGCTCGCAGCTCGACAACTCCGCGGATGCCAACGGCGACGGCGTCGTGGATGCGGCGGACCTGGCGCTGTGGCGGCAGAACTTTGGGCGGACGTTTAGCGTCGCGGAAGCGGCCCGCGTGCCGGAGCCGACGGCCGCTGCATTAGCGATTCTAGTTCTGTTCGCGGCGCCGGTGTTTCGGCGCACCCTCTCGCCCGTCTTTTGAAATGGGCGGTTTTCGCGAGCTGGACCGCGGCGACGACGAGCTCTAAAGCCCGACGGCTTCCTTCACTTTGTCGAGAATCGGCCGCTTCTTTGCCCGGCGTGCTTTCTTGCGAGCCGGCTTGGCCGGTTCGGTCTCGGCATCGACGTTGATCTTCTCGGCCAGCTTCGTGAGCTGCTTGTCGGTGTCGCCTTCTTCCTTGAGCGTTTGCTGCAGGAGCGTAGCGGCTTTCTTGTCGCCCAGCAGCTTGGCGTAGGTTCGCACGCAGCCGTAACCGGCAATTTCGTAATGCTCGACGCGCTGCGCGGCGGCGATGAGCGCGGCATCCAAGACCTCCGGTTCGGCGTCTTCCGACAGCGTTTCGTCGCCTTCGGCGATTAACCCTTCCATCGCTTTGCACTTCTTGCCTTTCGGACTGACGCCGAGCGAATCGAAGATCTTCTCCAGCCGGGCGACGTGCCCTTCGGTTTGCTTGAGGTGTTTGGTGAAGCCGTTTTTCAACTGCTTGGAGTTCGCGCCCTTCGCCATTTTGGGGAGCGCTTTGAGGAGTTGATTTTCCGCGCTGTACAGGTCGCGCAGCTCTTCGACGAACAAATCCCGCAAGGATGCCATCTCCATCGATTCAGCCCTTTTTAATTTCTTTGATCGGCCCGCCGCGACGCGAATGAGATCGCCGCGGCGGGCAATGAAACGGAACCTAACCGTTTTTGCTTGTGAACGCGTCTTTGACTTTATCCACGGCCTTATCGACGGCTTGCTTGGTTTTGCCGGCGGCCTGATCGACCTTTCCTTCACGACGCAGCTTGTCGTCGTCGGTAATGGCGCCGGCGGCTTCCTTCACGCGGCCTTTCATTTCGTCTGCTTTGCCTGACATGGTTTTAAGCTCCTTGTTCGAAAGTTCGCGAATGTGCTTGATTGGACGCCAATCGGGGAAGCAAAGCTTGTGCCGAAAAGGAGGCGCCGCCGCCTGTAGGTCCCCTTCTGCCGGAAGGGACGTTCTTTGCCGTGCGACCGACGTAGCCCGTACAAAAGGTCCCGCTCGGCAAGCGGGACCTCCTGGGATCATCGACGACCGCGGTGACGTATAATGGCGATGCCTGCTTACACAGTTCGACCCAGGAGACTTGCCATGATCCGTCGTCTCGCCCTGCCCATGTTGCTGCTTTCTTCAGCGTTCGTTGCTTCAAGCGCTTCGGCGTACCCGATCAGCCAGAACAACCCGTATCGCAGCTTCAACATCACGGGCATCAACTACGGCTCAATGCAGTGGGAGCGCGACCACGGCGGGTGGAATGGCTACCACAGCTACAACGGATACGGCGTGCACCGCGGATTCTTCCGGCGATAAGCGACGTCCATTGATACCGAAGCCGGGAGGGCGAAGCTCCTGCTGAGCCGTGCGGCGTGTACCAGCTTCACGGCTCAGCACGAGCTTCGCGCTCCCGGCTTTTTGACGTCAGGCGCGAATTCAATTCCGCTCGGCTGCGTTTGGCGACAGGCCTTCATCCGCCAGGCGCTTGTAGACCCGGCCCAACTCTTGGGCCATGCCGGCCAGCGCCGTTGGAATCACGCGGGCGTCGAGCGACGCCTCGCGCTCCGCCAAGTGCTTGTTCAGCGCCTCCTGCACGGCCATCAGCACGCCGACCACCTCGCGCTTGAGGGCGTCCGGCGCCTCCAGCGAGGCGATCTCCGCCATGGTTCGCTGCCGCTCTTCTAGCATGATCTGACTGACGCGCTCGACGGCTGACATAAAAGCTCCGTGGTTGATCCATTGCGCGTGGCACGCTCAGAGGTCCTCAGATGGGCGTGGTCTTTTCGACTTGAGTAACCACGCCCTTCGCGGACTCAGGGCGTGCCACCCCTATTCGTCGCAGCCGCCTCATTTTGAGATTCACGTCTCACATTGGTCTAGTACCGCGGCTTGCTAGTGAGAGGACGGCTGGGATATCGGCATTGTTTCCCCGGGAATTTCGCAGTTTCGGCGTCTCAAAATCCAGCGGCACACCCCTTGCGAATCTCCGCACACGAACCGCTGTCAGACGCTGCTCTCCCGGAACAACGCGGTTCTTAACCGCCTCTCTCGAGGCTCAACCCGACGAAGGATCGCTCGATGACTGCCGCCGCCGAACCATTCTTTCAGGAAACCGACACCTTGGACATGAGCGCCGTCGAGGCGTTCAGCCAACGGCTGCTTAACTGCTACAACGGCGCCGCCATCGCCTTGATGATCTCGATCGGCCACCGGACGCGGCTGTTCGACATGATCGCCAGGATGGACCCGGCCACCAGTCAGGAAATTGCCGACGAAGCGGGCTTGAGCGAGCGCTACGTCCGCGAATGGCTCGCCGCCCTCACCACCGGCGGCATCATTGAACACAACCCGGCGACCCATCGCTACTGGCTCCCTGCCGAACGAGCGGCCTGCCTCACCCGCGAAGCCTCGCCGAACAATCTCGCTTCCGTGGCACAGTGGTTCGCGGTGCTTGGCGGCGTCGAGGATAAGGTCGTGGACGCCTTTCGGCATGGGCTGGGCGTTCCCTACTCTGCCTACGGTCGATTCCATGAAGTGATGGCCGAGGAGAGTGGGCAAACGGTGGTCGCCGGGTTGGACGATTTCATTCTGCCGCTCGTGCCGTGCTTGGAGGACCGCCTGGAGCAAGGCATCGACGTGGCCGACGTAGGCTGCGGCCGCGGCAAGGCGCTGCTGCACCTGGCGAAGCGGTTTCCGCGCAGCCAGTTCACGGGCATTGACGTGAGCTTGGAAGCGACGACGGCGGCGACTGCTGAAGCCGCGGAGCTTGGCTTGCGGAACATCACCTTCCGTCGTGTTGACGCCGCTAAGTGGGATGATCGCGGGGCGTTCGACCTGGTGCTGGCATTTGATGCGATTCACGATCAGCCGGCGCCGGGGCAGGTGCTGGAGAATATCCGCAGCGCCTTGCGGCCGACGGGCATGTTTTTGATGCAGGACATCGCCGCAGCGACCTGCCTGCACGACAATCGCAATCATCCCGTCGGGCCGTTCGTGTACACGATCTCCTGCATGCACTGCATGAGCGTGTCGCTGGCCGGCGGCGGACCCGGCCTGGGCGCTGCTTGGGGCAAGGAGCTCGCGCTGTCGATGCTCGAGGACGCCGGCTTCGAGCAAATCCGCGTCGAGCAACTTCCGCACGACATTATGAATTACTACTACATCGCCGTCCCCAGCCAGGAGGCCGCGCAAAATGGTCAGGCCGGCGATGGTTGAGGATTTCGGAACAGACGAAAGGCGAAGAGCGAAACTGGAGGGAACAGAGGAAACGGAGAAAGACCAGCAGCACGAGGACACCGCATTTCTCCAATTCTCTGTTCGCTCTGTTTTTTTGTGTTGAATCGCATGGCCGCGTGGGAGACGTTTCTGGCGCCGATGGTGGAATTTGGACACCACTTGAACAGTACACCTTGCGACTCCCAAGGGGGCGCAACATCGGCGTCAGAAACGCTTTCCACCAAATCAACACGCTGAGGCTTTCTGGATAAGAAGCAAAAACCCCGTGAGCACCGGGTGAGGACACGCTTAGGGCGAGCCAATTCTCCAACCTCTTGCCGCCGGTTAGAATCTTAGTGCCCCCACGGATTCGCCTGCAGTTGCATGGAGAAAGGCAAGGTCGCCGTTGTCCTCGCCCGGTGATCGTTTTTGGACGGCCCTCGACGCTGAACGTCCGCTGCAAATTGCCGGCGTCATTAACGCCTATTGCGCGTTGCTGGCTGAGCGGGCCGGTTTTCGGGCGCTCTATCTTTCCGGCGCGGGCGTGGCGAATGCCTCGTTCGGACTGCCGGACTTGGGCGTCACGAATCTTACCGACGTGTGCGAGGACGCTCGCCGCGTCTGCGGCGTGACGGAGCTGCCGCTGCTGGCGGATATCGACACTGGCTTCGGCTCCGCGCTTGGCATTCGCCGCACGATTCGCGAGATGGAACGCGCTGGCGTCGCGGCGGTACACCTTGAAGACCAGGTCGCCGCGAAGCGCTGCGGCCACCGCCCGGGCAAGTCGCTGGTGGATGCCGCCGAAATGTGCGATCGAGTGAAGGCGGCGGTGGACGCTCGCATCGAGACTCGCTTCGTCATCATGGCCCGCACCGATGCGGCCGCGGGGGAAGGCCTGGCGGCTGCCATTGATCGCGCGGGGAAATACGTCCAGGCCGGCGCCGATATGATTTTCGCCGAAGCGCTCACCAAGCTCGACGACTATCGGCAATTCACCGCGGCCATTAGGGCGCCGGTGTTGGCGAACATCACTGAATTCGGCAACACGCCGCTGTTCACCGCGAAGGAACTTGCCGATGCCGGCGTTCGCATGGCTCTGTACCCCCTCTCGGCGTTTCGGGCCATGAGCAAGGCCGCGGAGTCGGTATATGCCACGATCCGCCGCGACGGCACGCAACAGGCCGCCGTTTCAGCCATGCAAACCCGCGAGGAGCTTTACAAAGTCCTCAACTACCACGCCTATGAACAACTGCTCGATCAGTTGTATCCTGATAAACAAGGGTAGGCCTCGCGCTGTAGCGAGAGGCATCCATCTCGCGGAGCGAGAGGCCTACACTTGATCTGAATTCACGCACACGACCCTGGAGCACTTGATGGTGGAAACGAAATCCACGGCCGGCCTGCGCGGCATCATCGCCGGTTCGACAGCAATTTGCGTCGTTGGCGCCGGCGGCGACAACCTGCGCTATCGCGGCTACGACGTTGAGGACCTCGCCGAACACGCCATCTTCGAGGAAGTCGCGCACCTGCTTTTGTATGGCCATTTGCCGACCCGCACGGAGCTGGACGCCTACCAAAAACGCCTCCGCTCGATGCGCGGCCTGCCGCAGTCGCTCAAAGACGTGCTGGAGCGCATCCCGGCCGATACGCACCCGATGGACGTGCTGCGCACCGGCGTCTCGATGCTCGGCACGCTGGAGCCGGAGCAGGACCGCTCGCATCAGGACGAAACGGCCGATCGGGTGCTCGCCGCGATGCCGTCAATTCTCGGCTATTGGTATCGCTTCACCAAAAGCGGCGAGCGCGTCGACACTGCGACGCCGGATAAAACCATCGCCGGGCAGGTCCTCCGACTGCTCACGGGCCGTGAGCCGTCGGACGAGCGCCGCCGGTTCCTGGAGGCGTCGCTCATTGTGTACGCCGAGCATGAGTTCAACGCTTCGACGTTTACCGCGCGGGTGATCGCGGGCACGCTTTCGGATTTGCACTCATGCATCACCGGCGCCATCGGGGCCCTGCGCGGCCCGCTGCACGGCGGCGCCAACGAAGCGGCGATGGAGCTGATCGAGAAGTTTCACTCGCCGGAGCAGGCCGTCGCGGGCGTGAAGCAGATGCTGGCCCACAAGGAAAAGGTGATGGGCTTTGGTCACGCGGTGTACAAACGCCGCGACCCGCGCAACGCTATCTTGAAGCGGTGGTCGGAGAAGCTTTCGAAAGGCGCCGCCGACGCGCATCTCTTTCCCGTGTCGGAAGCCATCGAAACGTTCATGTGGGAAGAGAAGAAGCTGTTCCCGAACGCCGACTTTTACTGTGCGAGCGCGTACCATTTTGCGGGCATTGAAACGCCGATGTTCACCCCGCTGTTCGCCTGCGCCCGGGCCAGCGGCTGGTGCTCGCACGTGAAGGAGCAGCGGGCGGACAACAAGCTCATTCGTCCTGGCGCTGAGTACGTTGGCCCCGAGCCGCGACCGTTCGTGACGATTGAGAACCGCTGAACATATGTCCTCGCACGATTTGAAGTCCGCCGAGCGGCCGGGGTCTGATCAGCTACTGGTCGACGTGGCCGAGTACGTGCTGGACTTTGAGATCGAAAGCGAGCTAGCGTACGACACGGCGCGCTACTGCCTCATGGACTCACTGGCCTGTATGTTCCAGGCGCTGGACCACGAGGCATGCACCAAGCTGCTCGGTCCTGTAGTCCCCGGCGCCACGCTTGCCGGTGGCGCTCGCGTGCCCGGTTGTTCGTGGGAACTGGACCCCGTCACCGCGGCGTTTAATATCGGCGCGCTCGTCCGCTGGCTCGACTTCAACGACACGTGGCTCGCTGCGGAATGGGGCCACCCCTCCGATAACCTGGGCTCGATTCTTGCGGTCGCCGACTATGTCAGTCGCCGCAATGCGGCTGAAAGTAAATCGCCGCTTACGATGCGCGACGCGCTCAGCGCGATGATCAAGGCGCATGAGATTCAGGGCGTGCTCGCGCTGGCTAATAGCTTTAACCGCGTGGGCTTGGACCATGTGCTCTTGGTGCGGATCGCTTCGACAGCCGTAGCGACGCAGTTGCTCGGCGGCAGCCGCGAGCAGGTGATCAACGCGATTTCCAACGCGTGGATTGACGGCGGGGCGCTGCGCACTTATCGGCATGCGCCGAACACCGGCTCGCGCAAAAGCTGGGCGGCCGGCGACGCTGCCAGCCGGGGCGTGCGGCTGGCGCTGATCGCGCTCACCGGCGAAATGGGATATCCATCGGCACTCACGGCGGCGAAGTGGGGATTTTCGGACGTGCTGTTCGGCAAGGCGCCCGTCACACTGGCTCGTCCCTTGGGCAGCTACGTGATGGAGAACGTACTGTTCAAGATTTCGTTTCCGGCGGAGTTTCATGCCCAGACCGCCGTCGAAGCGGCGATGAAGCTGCATCCCGCCATGCGGGAACGGCTGGCCGATATCGAAACGGTCGTCATCGAAACGCAGGAGCCGGGCGTGCGGATCATCGACAAGACCGGCCCGCTCGCGAACCCCGCCGACCGCGATCACTGCATCCAGTACATGACTGCCGTGCCGCTCGTCTTCGGCCGGCTGACCGCCGAGGACTACGAGGACCCGGTAGCCCGCGATCCGCGCATTGATGCGCTGCGCGCCAAGATGCAAGTCCGCGAGAACCCGCAGTTCACCAAGGAGTACTACGACCCGGAGAAGCGGTTCATCGGCAACGCGGTGCAGATGTTCTTCAAGGACGGCACGCAGACGGAGCGCGTCGAGGTGAGCGTGCCGATCGGCCACCGCTTTCGTCGCACCGAGGGCTTGCCGCTTTTGGTGGAGAAGTTTCGCACGAGCGTCGCGCCGAAATTGCCGGCGGAGCGATTTACGAAGCTCGATGAGCTGCTTCAGAACGCCGGCGAGTTGCTGGCCACGCCGGTAAATGAATTTATGAGCCTTGTCGCAAAGTGACGGATTGCCGGCCGGTTGATGTGCTAGCCGCGTAGCGGCGACATTGGAAGGCAATTAATGTCGCCGCTACGCGGCTTCATTTTCAGGTCGCTTCGCCACCGTGGGCTTACGCCCACGGCTAGGCGCTGTCGCCGCCGCGCGGCTTGGGCGGAAATCCGGGCGCTCCGCGGTTCGCCCTGAGTAAAACCGCCCCAGCGCCTCGCAATACAGGACGACGTCCGGCAGCTCGGGGCATTACGCACTCTTAGCAGCGAAGCGAAGACCGGCTGCCTTACTCGAAAAATCGTGCCGTTTTAACGCGGAACTTTTCCAGCACGTCGGGCAGCACAAATTCGTCCGCCTCTTTGAAAATCCGTATCGGCTGGTCGCGGCGAAAGACGTGAACGCTGCGAGTGTCGTCATCCACGACGCATGCCGCACGTACTCCCGCGTCGATGTATTCGTCCACTTTGACTTGCACTTCGCTCCAACGATCAGTTGGCGATAGCACTTCAAACACCAAGTCCGGGGCGACTTCTAGCAATCCAGGCGGCATCGGCCCCTTGGGGACGCGTGCGTAACTGTAGTAGGCAATGTCGGCGCCACGAACGGTATCCGGATCACGTTCGGTGATCACGCCGGAATCGTTGCAGAGCACCTGACCGGTTGGATGGTCGTCCAGGTATCTTCGCAGCAGATATCCAATTTGCATGCAAATCTGACCGTGGCGTGGTCTTGGCGGAGCCATGGTGATTAACACTCCCTTCACCAATTCCGTGGGGTAGCCGTGCGGATCGGGCAGATCCGCATACTCCTCGGCCGTCATTAGCGCGGCGCCGGTAGCCATGACGCTCTCTCCAGGTGAATGTAAATGCGACTTCTGCAAGTATAATTCCGTCAAAGCTGCGGCGGCAGTCATACCTCGTACACGATCCGGCCGTGCCGCTGGCTGCGGCTGATGCGGTCGGTAGCGTACAAGCCCGCGAGCACGAACTCGATGCACGAGGCCCGCACGGCCGGGTCCTGGCTGGCGTTTACCTCGAATGCCTTGTCCCACACCGGCGGCACGCGCTTGATGAGCTCGGCGTAGTGCGAAGAGGGCAGCATGTCGCCGACTTCGATCTTCACGCCTTCGGAAAAAATCTGGCTGATCTCGGCCAGGCCGTGTTTATCGACATACTCGCCGAACACCGTGGCGATCGCCTCGGCCATCACCGCGTCGAGCACCTGCCGCTCGCTCATTTGGTGCGTGCCCATCATGTCGAGCTCGAGCTTGCCGAGCGAGGAGGCGTAAAGGTGGCCCAGGTCGCTGATTCGCGGCACGGCCGGCGTTTCGCCGAGCACCGCGGCGCGATGCCGGGCTGAGGCGATCATCGTGCGGTAGTTGGCCAATGACAGCCGGGCGCTCACCCCCGATTCGTGATCGACGTACTTTGAACTGCGCGCGGCCCGGCTGATTTCTTCCACTAGCTCCTTCATGAAATAAGGTACCACGACTGGGAGGGATTGCGGATCGGCATTCGTCACATCCCCCGAATCCGCAATCCGCAATCCGCAATCCGCAATTCTTTCCACTTCCTGCTCCATGATTCGCACGCCCGCGTCGCGCTCCCGAGGGTAGTGCGTGTGGATGATCGAGCCAATGCGGTCCTTCAGTTGTGGGATTACCTTGCCGGAGCGGTTGTACGTAGCCGGGTTCGCGCTGAACAGAATCATCACGTCGATGTCGAACTTCACCGGATAGCCGCGGATTTGCACGTCGCGCTCTTCGAGAATGTTGAAGAGGCCCACCTGCACCAGCTCGTCCAGCTCCGGCAGCTCGTTCATAGCGAAGATGCCGCGGTGCATGCGCGGAATGAGGCCGAAGTGCAGGGCGTCCTCGGCGCTCATGCTGACGCCGGCGGCGAGCTTGGCCGGATCGATCTCGCCGATGATGTCGGCAAACTTCGTCCCCGGTGACAGCCGCTCGGCGTACCGATCCTCGCGCGGCCACCAGGCGATCGGCACTTCGTCGGCCGGCACGCTGCCGACGAGCATGCGGCCGCGCTTGGTAATCGGCCGGTACGGATCGTCGTGCAGCGGAATCGACGCATCGTCGAGATATGGAATGGCGTCGTCAAGAAAACTGCTCAAGAGCCGCATCAACCGGCTTTTGGCCTGGCCTTTTTCGCCGAGGAACAGCATGTCGTGCTGGGCGAGGATGGCGATGTTCAGCTCGGGTAGCACCGTGTCGTCGTAGCCGATGATGCCGGGGTATAGCTCTTCGCCGGATTGCAGCTTGCGAAGAAAGTTGTCGTAGATCTCTTGCTTAACGCTTTTGCTCGTCCAGCCGGAGGCGCGGAGTTGGGCGAGCGTGCGGGGACGATTGATGGCAGACTGCGGAGCAGTTTCAGTGGGCATGGCAGGACCGCGGTGCGGCTTTCAAGGCGGGCGAAAAATGACGACCTGCGCTGCGTGAACGAGGCAGCGAGTTACGTGAGATTATAGCGCCGCAGCCAAGCTCGCCAACCAAACCACGATAGATAGCCGAGCCATCCTGGCTCGGTGAGTTTCCGGCCAGAATGGCCGGTCTATTTACGCGGCTTTTCGAAGGGACGGGGCGGCCGGTTGCTCGCCGCTGAGCAGCCGCCGCAATCGTTCGAGGGTTGCGTGGACGCCGGCACGAGCCTCGACGCGCAATACTGCATGGGCCGTCTTCGCAGTCACCGCGGGGACGTCCGCTTGCTCGTCGGCGATGATGATGCGGCATGCCTTGGACGCGGCAAAGCGCGCCATGGCGGGCCAGACGAGTAACTCAACCTCCGGCCCTTTAGTGCTTTCACGCAAGAGCGAGGCCAATTGCCGCGACAACTCCGGATGCTCGTCCGAGCCGATCACGCGCGTGGAAACTTGCCCCAGACTGCGGCTGCGAATGCCTTCCAAGCACCGTGCCAGAACCACCGGCCGCTGAAAGTAGGCGACGTTTGGCCCCTCATGCCAACGCTGCGGCGTCGTCGAATGCGGCGGATGCCAGAGGTGGTATCCGTGCGTGTAGCCAAGCGCGGTGGCGATTCGGGCGCCGCTCATCCGCAGGCGATGGGCGAGGTCGTCGTCCTCGCAACCCCAGCCGCGATAGCGCTCATCCAAGCCGTTGATCTGCTCGAGCTGCTCCCGCCACACCGCCATGTTCCAGCCGATGAGCTTTGGCCGTTGCGAGTGACGGACGGTTTGATAAACCAGTGATTTGACGTGAGTCTTCCGCAAGGAACGGCGGACCCGCGGCTCGATCATGTCGAGAAATCGACCGCCGCGAATGGCGTCTTCATCAATTCGCTCGCTAGTTGCTTGATCAAGCTTGATGCAATCGCCGGCGCGTACGACGCCCGGCCGCCGGGCTGCCAGATGTTTCTGCACGTGGTCCGGCGGAAAGATGCAATCGCCGTCGGTGAACAGCAGGTAGGGAGCGATTGACAGGCGAATGCCGGAATTGCGGCAGCGGGCGAGCTGGAAGCCGTCGTGCGGATGCGTCGCGAATTTGACTGGGAACTTGACTTCGTCGCGGAAGCGGTTCACGACTTCTGCTGTGTTATCTTGCGAACCGTCGTCCACGACGATGACTTCGAACTGGCCAGCGACGCCTTGCTGGGCCGCAAGCGACAGGAGGCAGCGGCGCAAGTGCCGCGGCCGCTGGTAGGTGGAAACGACGACAGAAATCTCAACCGCCACGGAACCTCGCGCCTCCGGCTCGAACCATCACCTTGGATGTTTTCGAGCGGATATTAGGAAAAATCGGCAAGCCGCCGCGAGGGCGATTTTTTGCAAGTGAATGCTAGCGGCAGAGTTGCGAGGCTCCTGCCAAGTGTAGCCATCTCGCTCCGCGAGATGGACGCCTCTCGCGGAGCGAGAGGCCTGCACTTGCGCTCAGCCCTACGCCGCGTGTTCTAGCGGCGGGAATTCGCGCTGGCGGCCGTTCAGGTCGGTGATCCGCCGCAGGCCGTGGCGGCTGGCCATGAGCGGCAGGTAGTCGCGGGCGCGAAACGCCGCGTACACTTCCGGCCGGTCTTGCCAGTGTTCAATCGACACATCTGGGCGGTGGAGCACGATGAGGCCTGATTCCTTGAGCCGCAGCAAGAGTTCCTGATGCTCATCCATTTTCAGCGGCGCGAACCAGCCGCCGAGGTCACGGATGACATCGGTTTGGGCTAGGAAAAAATGGGGCGCCACGTCGCAGGCGAACGCCTCGCCGACGGTCGTGCCATGGCCGGGAACGAGTTGCAGCGAGTCGCCTTCGCGGCGGAACAGGCCATGATAGGTTTCCCGACTGCGGCGAATCCGCCAGGGGAATTTCTGCTCGCAGCGGATGAGGTCGCCGGCGACCAACGCCGCGTCATGGCGCTCGATGGTTTGAATCAGTTCCTCGATTCGCGTTTCCGACGTCAACGCGAAGTCGTCGTCCAGCGACAGGAAATAGGGCGTTTGCACTAGTTCCAGAATCGCGTTGCGGCCGGCGGCGACGCCGATGTCCACCGGCAGCCGCACGTAATCGACGTCCAGCCGCGGAAAGGCGGTGACGCTATCATCGCCGACGATGACCCGCAGAGCGGGGTAGAAGCGGCGCAAGCTGCGGATGAGCCGGTCGAGGGCCCGGGGGCGCTCGAAGGTTTTCACGAGGGCCGTCACCTGTAGGGACAAGTTGGCTGGCATCATGCTAGCTGGCCTCCGACGAAGAGGTGTGGACCGAGCGTCCGAGCACGCTTTTGTCATCGGCTAGCGCCGGCGGCAGCGGCTACCTAAACCGCTGTCTTTGCCATTACTTCTTGTCCACGTTCGGCAGGCGGAATTGCTTCGACGGCGTGTGGGCTGCTTCGGCGAATTTGGCGAGCCGCTCGACGACGTCGCGGTGTTCGTCGGCAACGTCGAACGTTTCGGTTCGATCGGCGGCCAGGTCGTAAAGCTGCCAGCGCTGCGGACCTTTGGAGAGATCGGTGCGGACGGCTTTCCAATCGCCGGCGCGGACGGCCTGTTGAGCGCCGTAGCCTGGGAACTCCCAGTAGAGGTAGTCGCGTTTGGGCGCCGGCTCGTTGTTCGTGAATGTCTTTAGCAGGCTGACGCCGTCGATGTCTTTGGGCGGCTGGGCGCCGGCTACTTCGCAGAGCGTCGGCAGGATGTCCCACATGGCGGCCGGCTGATCCGCCTCGCCGCCGGGCTTGATCTTGTCCTTCCAGCGGGCGATGAGCGGGGCGCGGATGCCGCCTTCGTAGACGGAGCCCTTCCGGCCGCGGAGGCCGTCGGTGGAGTGGAAAAAGTCAGAATCGGCGCCGCCGAGCCGATCGTAGGTAGGGCCGTTGTCGCTGGCGAAGAGAATTAGTGTGTTGTCGTCTAGGCCGAGTTGGTGAACCAGCTCGACGATCTGCCCCACGCCCCTGTCCATGCGGGTGACCATCGCGGCGTAGCCGGCATGAGGCGTGGGATGGGGGAAGTAGTGGTACGTGGCGCCGGCCGGCGGCTTGTACGGCGTTTCGGGAATCTTGCCGGCGTATTCGGCGAGCGAATCAGCGGGCACTTGGATCGACAGGTGCGGAACCGTCACCGGCACGTACAGAAAGAACGGCTCTTTCTGGTGATCGCGAACGAACGCCAACGAGTTCTCGATGAATTTGTCGAGCGCGTACGTTTGGCCCTTTGCCGACTTGCCGTCGTTGCCGGGGAGCTGCTCCTTCTGATCGTTTCGCCATAGAAAGGCGGGGTAGTGGTTGTGAGCGTGGCGCTGGCAGTAGAAGCCGTAGAACAGGTCGAAGCCCTGATCGGTCGGCGCGCCGCTGTTGCCGACGTGGCCGAGTCCCCACTTGCCGAAGGCGCCTGTGGCGTAGCCGCGCTGGTGCAGCAGCTCAGCGAGCGTGACCTCAGTCGCCGGCAAGGGGATTTGGCCTGTGAACTCCGTGCCGTACTTCTCTGAGAGCTTGTTCCAGGGGCCTTTCTCCTTGTTGTCGCGGACATAGGCGTGGCCGGCGTGCTTGCCAGTCATCAGCGTGCAGCGGCAGGGAGCGCAGACCGGCGAGCCGGCGTAGAACTGGGTAAAGCGGACGCCATCGGCGGCGAGCTTATCGATGTTCGGCGTGCGGATGATGCGCTGGCCGTAGCAGCCGAGCTCGGCGAAGCCGAGATCGTCGGCCATGATGAAAATGATGTTCGGCGGCTGCTCGGCGGCGCGAGTGTTGCTCGCACTCAAGGCAACGACTAAAGCGAGAAATGCGACGATCCCTCGCTCCTGCGGGCAGAGATTGGATGAGTGTCGTTCGGATTTACCATTAATCCGACCCTTCATGAGCAGGCAACTGCCTGGAATCCCTCCCCTAGCCCCTCCCTTCGAGGGAGGGGGATTCTGAGCGTTATTTCTCATCCTTTGACTCTCTGAGCGGTTCGAGGGTTTTGTCGTAGAACTTCACGAGGTCGCCGCGGAGCTTTTTGAGCGACGGCTCGTGGGCGTACATCATGTGGCCGCCTTCGTAGTAGCTCATCGTGAAGTGGCTGCGCAGGTCGTCGGCGAGGTTCAGGTGGTCGCGAGTGTATTTCATGGCGTAGGCCGGCGTGGCGACGTCGTAGTAGCCGCAGGCGGCGAAGACGCGGAGGTATGGGTTCTCGGTCATGGCCGAGCGGAGCGTTGATGAAGCATCCACGAAGCGGTTGGTGAACTCGCTGAAATTCCAGGGCTGCACGCGATCGGTGAGGATTTCGTAGACGCGGTCATCCTTCACTTTGAGCGTGGTGCGCAGATAGTCGTTAATCGCCGAGCTGAACGTGCCGAAGACGGCCGAGGCGCTGGGGTCATACTCCGTGATGTCGTCCACGCGGTCCAGCGCGCGGCCGGTGTAGCGGCTGTCGAAGCGGCCGACGAGCAAGCCGCGCTTGCGGAGCAGCTCCTTGCCGAAGCGGAACATGGGAACGCGCAGGTTGGCGGCTTCGATGTAGTCTTCGTCGAGGCCGGTGAGCTCGGCCATGCGTTTCACGACCTCTTTGCGGGCGTCCTTGTCGAGCGAGTCGCTGGCGGTGAGGGCCCGCAGGTAGGGCCCGCCGGCGAATTTTTCGGCCTCTCTGAGCACTTCCTGGACGGGCAGCTTCTGCATGTCGTCCGAAAGGGCTTTGTGGTACCAGGCGGTGGTGGCGTAGCTCGGCAGGAACAGGGCGTAAGCGATGTCGTTGTGGCCGTAGGCCATGAGGGTTTGGAAATCGACGACGGCCGATACCAGCACGATGCCGTTGAGATACATGCGGTAGCGTTCTTGAAGCTCGCCGCTGAGGCCGGCGGCGCGGATGCCGCCGTAGCTTTCGCCGATGAGGAACTTGGGCGAGTCCCAGCGGTTGTACTTCGTGGTGTAGTCGTGGATGAACTGGCCGACGCTGCGAACGTCCTCCTCGTAGCCGTGGAACTGCTTGCCTTCCTGGCCCTTCACGGGACGGCTGAAGCCGGTGCTGACGGGGTCAATGAACACGAGGTCGGTAATGTCGAGTAGGGAGTACTCATTTTTGATGAGCTCGTGCGGCGGGGGGAGCGTTTTGGCGTCGCTGGCGAGCTTGACTCGCCGCGGGCCAAGCATGCCGATGTGGAGCCAGACGGACGCGCTGCCGGGCCCGCCGTTGAAGCAGAAGGAGATGGGGCGGCGGTTGGGTTTGGTGGGTTTGTCGGAGGACTTGTTGTGGTCGTCGTTTTTATTTGAGTCGTTGGCGGAGTCGTCGGCGCCGTTGGATTTCCTTTTGTCGTTGTGGCCGTGTTTGGCGCCGTCGCGCTTCCCTTGCGGGTCGCGGCTAAACGAGTTTTGCGCATGGGGGTCGTCTTTGGTGTAGGCGACGAAGAAGACGTTCGCCTTTGGGTCGCCGTCGTCGTTCTTCATGAGCATCTTGCCGGCGGTGGCGGTGTAGCGGACCTCCTTGCCGTCGATGGTGACTTTGCCGTGGGTGACGACGGGCTTTTCCTCGTCCTTGGATTCCTTCTTGTCGGATTCCTTTTTGTCGGCGGCGTCTTTCTTCGCGTCGGCCTTGTCGCCCTTCTTATCGTCGGCGTGAGCTTTGTCGCTCGGCTGTTTGCTCTCGCGCGGATCGGGCTTCTTCTCCGGCTCGGCGACGTCCTGGCGCACGTCGGCGTGGACTTCGTCCTTGGGCGGTTGGGCTACGGCTGGCGCCTGAGCAGCAAACGCGGCGACGAGTGCGATCGAAAGGAACAGGCGTAGCAGGCTCATGTGGAAGGGACTCCAGGCGGGTCAAGCAGGAAGTAGTGAACGGGCAATCGCTTCATTACGAAGATTGCTTGCGGCGGCTTGGGGAGCCGGCGCCAAGGGCGCCTTTGATCGCCCGATTGCCGCATGATTACAGCGGTTGGTTTGGCGTGCCACTCGTTGTACTCGGTGAACGGGCTGATTTTTCCGTTTTTTCCACCTTTTCCTGTCTGAGGAACGCGTCTCGGTTGGGCCCTTTTGGACTTTTGATCGCGCGCGAGAAATTCGATTTCGGTACTCAAAAAGGGGGGGTGGCTAAAAACTTGCTTGACAAAACGACTCGGCGTTTCTCGGCGCCGTTGCTGAATTTGGCGGTCGGCGAAGGCAGGAGTTTTGGCTTTTCCGAAAATAATTCCGCGTCGCGGCATCGCGATTTCCGGCCGACAATCGCGTGGTCGAAAGAGTTTTGATTTCTGGAAGACAGTCCAAAAGTCCAAAACTCCTCACTCTGGTGGCGCGTCGCCTTCCGATCGTGCCGCTGCGATTCAGGCGCGCGTCGAATCGGTATTGGCGGGCGACTACCCGCAGCGTTTTGGTTTCCAATTAAGTTATCAAAGAACGGGTCGGCATGAAGCGGTCGCTAGTATATATGAACATACGTCCATTGTCAATGCTCGCGTCGGGCCGGCCATCGAGAAGACCGAAGCCTCAACGCTCTGCGGCAGGCCGTGCGGCTGAATTCGACAAGCAAATGGAGCGCAGAATTAGTCGCTGGAATCGTCACGCTGCCAGGCATTTGGCTCTTGACTGGCGTGCCGTACCGCCACGACGAGCGGAACATCTCCGGTCATCTCGTAGATGACAAGATATCTGAAACGACGCAAAATTACTCACCGGACTTCTCGATTGGTTTGATTGGTCTCCAAGCGAGCATGCTGCCTTGGATTCGCGCCGATTACATCGAAGGCCGCGGCGAGCGCTTCGGTAAAATCCACGCCAAGCGACGGTCTAATCAGGTTAAACTTCCGCGTCGCGCTTTCTGCGTCGTCGTAGGCTTTTCGCGTGATTCGCGGCCAGCTCATGGCTTTGCGACGGCGGCGCCGGCAATTTCGCGAAGCCTTGCGATTGCCTCTTCGCCCGTCATGATTTCGGCCTCGCCGCGAGCGACTTCGTCGCAGCGCTCACTTATCAACTGCATTAGATGCTCGGGAACCTGCGTGGAATCAGTCTGGTCGTCCAGACTGTCCATAAGCAGGGCGGCGAGGTCCGCGCGGAGCGGCTCGGGCAGGGCGAGGGCGGCGGTGAAGATGGCGTCGGCGTCGGTGGTCATGGTTGCATTATAGGGACATCGGCAATCGAAATGCGAGTTCGAACCATTGAATTCGTGGCAAGGCGTTCCCTCTTTCCCGGGATTCGAAGGAACAATTCGCCGGAAGGAGTGACTTGTGAAGTTGTCCATGACGATCTCGATGATGGCCCTCGTTGCGATTCCGACGAATGCGAGCGGTTCCTTAATGCGCGTTGACTTCGAAGGAGAAGTAGTCAGCATGCTCTCATTCCCCGATGATAAGCTGCCATTCAACATTGGGAGTAGCGTCGTTGGAGATCTTTCGTTCGAATCAACCCGTATTTGGTCAATTGTGGACGCGCATCTTGAGGTCAACGGCGAGAGTTTCCCAATAGACTTGTCTTTGAGCTTTGTGTCCGAGTTTGATTCGAGAACCGAATCGCCAGACCATGTTGGCATCCTGTTAGGAGCGGCCAACTTCACTCGGACGGATGGTTCATTTTCTTATGGCTATGATTCATCGGATCCTGGAAGGGTATCGGATCCGCTTTATCCAGACTACCCGCAAGGCTATGGAGTGTGGATGGATTTCCAGGGTCCATCGACCTGGTTCGACAATGGGGAGTCTATCGCAAGAATATTGAAAAGCGACGCCAGCTTTACCCTGTCTGAAGGCTGGGTTGAATATCGCTACAACGAGCGTTTCGGCGCCTATGCGGATTTCAGGCTGACGCGGCTGGCGGTCGTGCCCGAACCTTCGATACTGGGTTTTTGTGGGGTGCTTATTCCGCTGGCAATGCGGCGAGGCGGGCGTAAATTGCGTCTACATGGCCATGCAGATTGCTTGAG
>JAICUM010000772.1 GCA_025935855.1 Pirellulales bacterium
AAAACGCAAACTCGAAGCCCAAGGCGAGGCAGCGGCGATCTACGCAAAGCTCGAAGCTGAAGCTCGTGGTCACTACGAAATCCTCGCCAAGAAGGGCGAAGGTTTGAAGCAAATCGTCGCAGCGTGCGGCGGCGCCCAGCAAGCATTTCAGCTGATGATGCTCGAGCACCTCGATAAATTGGCCGAAAGCAGCGCGAAGGCGATCAGCAATATCAAGTTCGACAAGATCGTCGTATGGGAAAACGGCGGTGCGAACGGCCGTTCAAACACGGCCGACTTCCTGCACAAAATGGCCGGCACCATGCCGCCCATGCTGCAGGTGATGCGCGATATCGGCGGCGTCGAGATTCCCGAAAGCCTGGCGAAATTAGCGGGCGGGGAAGGGCCGACAGCGCCGGCAAATGGTCAAGCGCACGCCGGCGAACGCGCCGCAGCAGACGAATCGGCGAGCGGCGCCGCATCGACGGCGACCCGCCCTCGCTAGTGGAATTAGTTCGTAGCGACTGTCTTGAATTTCAAGCGGTTAAGTATTCTTTCCAGGGTGAATTATTTTTGATGATGGCATTGAGGATCAAGAGTAGTTTGCGCATGCAGGCGACGAGGGCGGTCATTTTGGATTTTCCGCGGTCGAGTAGTTGGCGATAGTGGCGGCGAATGATTTTGTTGTGCCGCGTGGCGACGATCGTGGCCATGTACAGAGATCGTCGCACCTGAGTGCGGCCGCCGCCGATCATGCGTTTGCCGCGGAGCGCGCCGCTGTCTCGGTTGATGGGTGCCAGGCCCACGAGCTTGGCCGCCTCTCCGCGGTTCATGGCTCCGAGCTCAGGCAGCTCGGCCAATAGCCCAGCCGCCGTCACGGTCCCGACACCCGGTACGCTGACCAGTAGTGCGAGTCTCTGTCGGAAGGTCGGATCCGTCGCCGTGAGTTCGGCGATCCGGCGATCGAGCTCGCTGAGCTGCTCGTTATAAAAGTCGATCGCTTCCTCGATCGATTGTCGGGCTTCGGCATCGGGTGCCGTTGCCAAGCGGTTCTTCTCTTGGGTCAGCGAATGGACGACCTGTTGGCGGCGCGCCCTGAGCGCGCGCAGCCGCTCCTGGGCCGGTGTAGGAGCCTCATCCGGCTCAGGATTAAAGGCTGCTGCGAAGCGGCAGATCATCGCCGCGTCGAGTGCATCCGTCTTGGCCAGTTCTCCGTGCGCCCGGGCGAAGTCACGGACTTGCCGAGGGTTCACCACGCTCACCGGTAATCCTCGCTCGTGAAGTGCTCGGCGTAGCGATCGTTCGTATCCGCCGGTGGCCTCCAGGCACACCAGCTTTGGACTAAGTTCCTCGAGCCAGGCCAGAAGCTCACTAGCCCCCGCGTTATCCGCCGAGAACCGACGCACACCACGACGCTCTTCGACGGCCACATCCCAATGATCTTTCGAGACATCAATCCCCACACATGATCCTTGTAATCCAGCTTCCATCGTGCGATCCTTCCTTGCGTATGCGAGCTCGCGCAAGCGCGGCTCCGACGACTGTTCGGACTCTACGACAAGCGGCCAGCCGGCGATCCAGCTACAACTCGGTCTGGCACGACCTAGGATGGGACGATCTGCCGGCCGGCCGCTGTGTTCTGCTCCGTTCGCTTGCGCTCACTCCGCAGAACACAGCGGCCAACAGCAGACCACCGCTACGAAGAAGATACAAGGATGGGTTCGCCGCGCAGCGGGAACCCATCAATGTGCTGAACAATTCGAATGATGGGTTGTCGCGGACGACCAACCCATCCTAGATCTAGCGTCATATCTATGGG
>JAICUM010000037.1 GCA_025935855.1 Pirellulales bacterium
CGACGAAGACGACGCGGTTCTCAGCGACATCAACGTGACGCCGCTGGTGGACGTGACGCTGGTGCTGCTGATCGTGTTCATGATCACCGTGCCGGCGATTGTCGGCTCGGCGCCGATCAAGGTGAACCTGCCGGACACCGGCGCGGTTTCGATGGCCGATGAGCTGCCGCCGCTGACGGTGTCCGTGAAGCGAAATGACGCGGGGAAGGTCGAGATTTTTTTGAACGACCGCGGTACCACGGAAGAGGGCCTGCCAGGGCTGCTCAAGGAGCTGGGCGCCAACGCGGAACTGCCGATTACGCTGGCCGCGGACAAATCGCTGCCGTATGGGGACGTGATCCGCGTGATGGACATTCTCCACGGAATGGGGCTGAAAAAGATTGCCGTGGACACCCGCCACGTAGAATTGCACTAACGCAGCCGCGTGGCATGGGCCGGGGCTGCCGAATCGAAACAGAGGTGGGCCGTAGCACGGGCGTGATCGTCCTTTGGCATTTCGCGCCGTGCTCGTTTCGACATGTCATTTGATCCGACGCTTCCGCCGCCGCTTGATCTGCCGCTCGCGAACGGCGGCGCGTCGGTGAGCGTGCCGATCGAGCCGCCGCCGATCGTGGCGCCGAAGCCGGCGCGCACGGCGGCGCCTCCGCCGCCTCCGCCGGTCGCGGTCAACGGCGAGCTGCTCTTGAAACGCCCGCCGCGCGAGCGGGTTTCGCTCTTTCGCCGCGGATGGAACTACGTTCGCGCCACCGTGCAGCAAGCGTTGCACGACTCCACGCCGCACCAGCACCATCGGCCGCGGACGCCGATGGAACGAATTATCGGCGGGACGCCGCCGTGGCTGGTGAGCCTGTTCATCCACGCGGCGCTGATCGTCATCTTGGGGTTGCTGGCCGTGCAAGTACACCGGCAGGTGACCGAAGAACTGACGGTCGCGATGGCGCCGGACGAGGATGTGTCGAATGAGACCTTCGCCGAGACGCTGGGCAACCAGCTCGAAACGCCGAACACGACGCCGCCCGATCAGCCGACGAACAGTAGCGATCCGGGCTATTCGCTGTCGTCGCTGCCGGAGGTGGCCAATCCCCTGTCGGCGCCGTTGAAAACGGCTGATCTCATGGCGGACGCCGACGGACCGGGGTTGTTTTCGGAGATTCAGGCGCCGTCGATCGGCAACATGCTCAAAGGCCGCCAGGAGGGGCAGAAGAAGCTGCTCTTGGACATCTACGGCGGCACGATGACGACGCAGCACGCGGTTGATCTGTCGCTGGCGTGGCTTTCGCGGCAGCAGGGGAAAGACGGGCTGTGGAGCCTCAAAGGCCCGTACCCGGATGGGTCGAGCACGGAGAACAAAGTATCAGCCACGTCGATGGCGCTTCTGGCGTTTCTTGGCGACGGCCATACGCACCTGTCGCAAGGGCCGCATCGACAAACGGTCGCCCGCGGCATTCGCGCGCTCATGAAGCTGCAAGGCTCGGAAGGGCAAATTGTGCCGGACGGCGGCTCGGCGACGCATCTGATGTACAGCCATGCGCAGGCGACGATCGTGCTGTGCGAGCTGTACGCGATGTCGCAGGATTCGGAGATTCGCGAAGCGGCGGAACTAGCCGTGAAGTACTGTCTGGAAACGCAGTCGCCCAAGGGCGGGTGGCGGTACTATCCGCATCAGGACGCCGATACCTCGGTCACCGGCTGGTTTGTGATGGCGCTGCAGAGCGCGCGAATGGCGAAGCTGAAAGTGCCCTCGGAGGATCTGATCCGGATCGGCCAGTTCCTTGATGCAGCGTCCAGCCATGAGGGGAGCCGCTATGGCTATCAGCCCGGCCGCGGCGAAACGCCGCCGATGACCGCCGAAGCGCTGCTGTGCCGGCAGTATCTCGGCTGGAGGCACGACGACAAGCGGCTGCTCGCCGGCGTGGCGTACGTCGGCAAGCATCCGGTCGATTGGAAAAAACGCAACGTGTACTACTGGTACTATGCGACGCAACTGATGCACCACATGGGCGGCAAGCCGTGGATCCAGTGGAACAAGGTGATGCGGCAGGTCGTGCCGGAGAACCAGGTTCACACCGGCAAGCAGCACGGCAGCTGGGACCCCGAGGAGGACCAGTGGGGGCACATCGGCGGGCGGCTGTTCACGACGTGCCTCTCGACGTACATGCTTGAGGTGTACTACCGGCATTTGCCGCTGTATTCGCAGGGCGCCACGGCGGGCGAATCGGAGGGTGAGGCGGTGAATCCGCCGGCCGAGGAAAAGCCCTCGAAGAAGGAAAAATCGGCTGACGCTAAGCCCAAGGGGGAGCAGCCATGATCATCGCCCTGGGTTCCGACCACGCCGGCTATGCGTACAAGGAATTGATCAAAGCGCGGCTCGCCGACGAGGGGCATGAAATTAAGGACTTTGGGACGCATTCGACCGAGCCGGTGGACTATCCGCTGTTCATACGCCCGGCGGCGGAAGCCGTGGCCCGCGGCGAGTGCGAGCGGGGCATCGTGCTGGGCGGCTCCGGCAACGGCGAGGCAATGGTGGCCAATCGAATTCGCGGCGTGCGGTGCAGCTTGTGCTGGAACGCGGAGTCGGCGCGGCTGGGGCGGGCGCACAACAACGCCAATGTCTTGTCGCTGGGCGCGCGGCTGATTTCGGCGGAGTTGGCGCTGGAGATTCTGGAGATTTGGATGGCGACGCCGTTTGAAGGCGGGCGGCATCAGCGACGGATTGAAATGCTGGATGAGGCGTAGCGGCGGCTTTTGTTGATGTTCAGAAATCTAAAGGTCGGGTGCCATGCCCACGGAGGTCCGCCGACGTGGGCATGTTTTGTAGACACATGCCCACGCGGACGTTGGCATGGCACGCGAGCGAGTACCCAATTCAGCACTGGCAAAATGCCAGTGGCACCCAGAATTCATTTTTCATTCTGGGGTTACATGACGGGTTTTTACACGGCGGCTGGAAGCCGCCGCTACGAATGGGCTGCTTCGGCTTCGGCGTTCCAGGCTTTTAGCTTGCGCTGGAGCGTGCGCACCGAGATGCCTAGCGCCTGGGCGGCGTGCGTACGGTTGCCTTTGCAGTCTTCGAGCGTGCGCTCGATGGCGGCCCGCTCGATTTCCTCCAGCGGCGCGTTGGCGGCGAAGTGCAGGCCGTTGGCGGACTCTTGTTCGCCGTTGTGATGGCCGTTCGACGACGCTGGGCCAGCCGCGCGTTTGCGGGCCGCGTCCAAGCTGCGAGCAATCTTGGCGAGCAGCTCGGTGGGCCTGATGGGCTTCACCAAATAATCGTCGGCGCCGGCCTTCACGGCTTCGACCGCGGTTTCGATCTCGCCGAACGCGGTCATCAGGATGAAGGGGGTCGCGGGCAGGCGGCTCTTCCACATCTTCAAGAGGTCCAATCCGCTGGAACCGCCGAGCCGCACGTCGCTGAGCACCAAGTCGAACTGATTGCCGATGCTCTCCAGCGCGCAAGTGGCGTTCGCGACGCTGTGGACCTGGTAGTTTTCTGTTCGCAGCAAGCGGGCGAGGCTCTCGCGCTCGGCCGGCTGATCCTCGACGATCAATATATTCGCTGACGTCTCCATGGCAGTCACTACTTACTTGAAACGTGTCTCGAGAGCGAATCATTCGACAAGGGAAGCCGCAGCCGCAGGATGGTTCCCTGCTCCTTGCGCGGCAAACAGGAGAGGCGTCCGCCCGCTTCGACGGCGAACCGCCGAGCCGTGGCGAGGCGCGCTGAATGCGGCCAATTCTCGATAGCCGCGAATGGCTTGAGCAGCCGGCGGCGTTCTTCGAGCGAGGAGCGCCACTGGCTATTGGCGATCGACAGCACGGCGTTTCCGTCGCGAGCCAGGCACTCGATGGCGATTCCGGCAGGCCCGCCGGCGGCGACGCTGACCTCCAGCATCGCGGTGAGAATCTGCTCCAGGCGATCTTCGTCCATCGATACCCAGATCGCGCCGAGCGCGCCGTCGCCGTGGCTGATGAACGTCTGACCACGCGAGAGGCCGGGCGTTTGGTCGATCGCCGCGAGCAGTTCGTCCACGAGGCGGAGCGGCGCCGGCTCGTCCGGCGGCGGACAGCCGTATTCTGCGAGGCCGGCGAGCAGTTGCTCGGCAAGGTCCAGCCGGTCTTCGCACGCTTTGACGATGCCGCTCGCCTCGCTGGCGGCTTGCGGGTCGTTGCCCGAGGCGGCTCGCTTTAGCACCGTGCGGAGGCTGTGAAGGTCGAGCCGCAAGGCGAAGAGCGGATTGCGCAGGGCGTGGACGAGGCCTTCGGCGGCGTCCGCTAGCTCCTCCCAGCGGCGGCTAGAACTGATGGACGGACGCGGTGCGGCAGATTGGCTTATGTCGGTTTGGGGCAGGCCGATGGTATCCATTCGATAACGACTCGGGAATCGCGCGCACTAAAGCAACGTCTGATTAGAGACCTCCCGCGACAAAAGTCCAGTGCGGCAGTGTGACAGCAAAGTGAATGCCGAGGGCGATTCCGGAGGGTTAAGTTACGGAAGTGGCAATTTGCGGGAAGTCGCGATCCTGTGTTAGGATGTGAAGCGACGCTTTCGGCGGACCCGCGCGGCCGCTGATCGTGGGTTCATCCCTATTCTCACTTTTCCATGACCAGTTCTGGGAGCAATCGCATGGCGGCCCGGCGGCGACATTTTGTCGCATTCACGTTGGTCGAGCTGTTGGTGGTGATCGCGATTATCGGCGTGCTCGTGGCGCTGTTGCTGCCGGCGGTGCAGGCGGCGCGGGAGGCGGCGCGGCGGTCGCAGTGCGCCAACAATGCACGGCAGCTCGCGTTAGCGATTCACAATTACGAATCCTCCAAGCGAGCCGTGCCGGAGAACTTCCGTCCCAGCGGAAATACCTTCAACCTGAGCAATTACATCACGATTGGTTGGATGCAGGGCATTTTGCCCTACGTCGAACAAGGACCGTTGTTCGCAAGGATTAACCAAAAGGCGCCGTCGCTCAGCGGTCCTAACCTTGCGGTTGCTTTAACGGTCATCCCGAACTTTCTTTGTCCGAGCGACCAGACGAACGAGAACGGCCTGCTGGCGAAGCGAAGTGATTACTACTCATCCGGAGCGGATTACGAATCCAAGCCATTGGCTGTTACCAATTACAAGGCCTGCTCCGGAAGCAATTGGAATTGGGGCGACTTTGCCGTGGTGATGACCACCGGAGGAAAAAACGCCAGCAGTCCTGACGGACTTCTCCATTGCAACGGTCTTATTTGTTCAAGCACGTTTGGCGGCGCTCCCAGTGTGTTGGCGGACGCCGATGCGAATCGAACGCGATTTAAGCAGATCGAGGACGGATTGAGCAATACGTTTGCAATCGGCGAAGCAGTTCCGGCGGCAACTCCCTGGAATTGGTGGTTCGGCAACAATACGGCGGTCGCAACGTGCGCGCTGCCGATGAACAAGCAGGTGCTGCTCCCCGACTATTTGGCGGATTATGCCTATTGGACCGAAGCGTATGGTTTCAACAGTTGGCATCCTGGCGGCGGACACATGGCGATGTGCGACGGCTCTCTCACGTTTGTCGCGGACAGCATCGACCTGAACGTTTACCGCAGCCTGTCTACGATCTCCGCAGGCGAGACGGCTTCGCTGAATCAGTAGCCGTCCCATCACTCAGCGTCGGCTTATTCTTTTGCACGAATGGAAAGACTGTGGTGAAGGCACTTGGCGCACGGATTGTTCTTGGAGCAGCGGTGGTCTCGCTTATTGGATGCAGCAAGCCCGGCACGGCGCCGACCGCTCCGACTCATGGAGTCGTCCGCTACAAGGGCGAGCCGGCGACCGATGTTCGCGTCATCTTCACGCCGACGAGCGGCCGGCCCGCGATCGCCGACGTCGATGCCCAGGGGCAATTCGTGATGACGACATTCAAGCGAGGCGACGGAGCCGTGCCGGGCCTGCACAAAGTCACGATTTCCGATCGCAAGCGAAACTGGGTGCAGGAGCCGGGCAAGGGGCCGCCGCCGAGCCGCTTTCCCTTGCAGTATCAAGACGTGACCAAGACGCCGTGGAGCTTTGAAGTGAAAGCTGGCGAGGACAATGCTTTCGAACTGGAGATGACGGACTAACCAGGCGTCGGCCTGTCTCTGGCGCGAGATGGCTACACTTGTTACGGCGTGAAGCGGGCCGCCAGTTCCCAGATGGTTTGCGGCGCCAGGAATAGCAGCACCGTACCCAGCGCGCAGGCGGCGCCGGCGACCGCAGGGGCGAGCGACACCTTTTGCGGCGCGTCGCCGGGCGCGTTTTCGAAGTACATCACCGCGACGAGCCGCATGTAGTACCAGGCCGAGATGGCGGCGTTCAGCGCTAGCGACGCGGCCAGCACGATGCCCATCGTTGTGCCGTCGGACCAACTGGCGAGGAACAGGTTCAGCTTGCCGAAGAATCCGCCGGTGGGCGGCAGGCCGGTGAGGCTGATCAGGCACACGGCCAGTCCCAGGGCAATGGCCGGGTGCGTGCGGCTGAGGCCGGCGAGGTCGCTTTGCGTGCGAATGGCCGAGCCGCTGCTGCCGACGCAGGCGATGAGGGCGAACACGCCGATCGTCATCAGGCCGTACGCAGCGAGGTAGAACAACAAGGCGCTAATGCCGCTGGTCGTTCCGGCGCCCCAGCCCACGGCCAGCCCGACAAGCATGTAGCCGGCGTGGGCGATGCTGGAGTAGGCCAACAGTCGCTGCAGGTTCTGCTGCCGCAGGGCGAGCAGATTGCCGATGAGCATGCTGGCGATCGACAAGACTGCCAGCAGCAGCCGCAGCGACGGCGCTCCCGCCGCGGGCGTTTGCAGGCCGAGGCCGCCGGCGAGCGGCAGCAGCCGCATGAAGGCCACGAAGCCGACAACCTTTGGAATGAACGACAACAGCGCGGCGCCCGCGGACGTGACCCCCTGGAAGACGTCCGGCGCATAGAAGTGAAACGGCACGGCGGCGACGCGGAAGGACAGGCCGGCGACGAGCAAGGCGGCCGACATTCGCAGGAGCGTGGCGCTGCCGGCCGCCTGGCCGCCTCTGAGCGCCTCCAAGATGCCGACCAGGTTCGTGGTGCCGACGGCGCCGTAGAGCAGGCTCATGCCGTAGAGCATGACGGCCGAGGAAAAGATGCTCAGCAGAATGTATTTGACGGTCGCTTCCTGATTCGACTGGCCGCGCCGCGGGAGGTAGAGCAGAACGTAGGTTGGGATGCTCACCAGCTCGAGCGCGAGAAACAGAACGACGAGGTCGTTCGCAATCGCGGTGAGGTTGACGCCGGCCAGAATCGCCAGGAGGCAGGCCTGGGCTTCGGCCGAGTGGCTGTCGTCCACCTGATCGATGAACAGCACGGCCAGGACGGCGCCGATGATGAGCGACAACCCGCGGACGTACCAGGTGAGGTTGTCGACGCGGAAGGGGCCGGTCGTCACGGGGTCGGCGTGCGGGGAGGTGAACCAGACGAAACCGGCGCAGGCCAGGGCCACGAGCGAGAAGGCGCCCCAGCGCTTCCGCAATCCGGGCGGCGCCGCGCCCCCTTCGCTCACGAAGAACGGGCCGGTGATGAACATGACGCAGACCGTCGCCAGGAGAATGAGCTCCGGCGAAATCAGGTCCACCGAGTGGATGAGCTGCTGGATGGCCACGTTCATCGCCTGGCCTCCGCGACTAGAGGCGTCGCCATGACTTCTCCCGGCGTCTGTTCGGCCGGTTCTTCGCGGTAGGCGTAGAGCTGCGTGACGGCGTCCACGTCGGGGCGAATCATCTCAATGAGCGGTTGCGGCGTCACGCCGATCCACAGGCAGGCGGCCGCCAGCGGGAGAATCGCGGCAAGTTCCCGCAACGACATGTCGCCGAAGGAGTGATCGCCGTGCGCCGGCTCGCGCAGCGGGCCGAAGAAAAAGTGCTGGAGCATGCCGAGCAAATACCAGGCGCTGAGGATGATGCCGGTGGTTCCCGCGACGCCGACATAGGGATGGCGGCGGAACATCCCGGCGAGCGACAGCATTTCGCCGACAAAGCCATTGAGCCCCGGCAGCCCGATGCTGGCCATCGAGATGAACACCATGGCGGCGGCGATCGCCGGAAGGCGGTTGGCCAGGCCGCCGAGGTCGTCCAGCATCCGCGTGTGGTAGCGTTCATAAACCATGCCGACCAGGAGAAAGAGTCCGCCGGTCGCAAGGCCGTGGTTGATCATTTGCAGCACCCCGCCGGTGATGCCTGAACGGTTCAGAGCGAACAGCCCGAGAATGCAGAAGCCCAGGTGGGCGACGCTGGTATAGGCGACGAGCTTCTTGAGGTCCCGCTGCACCAAGGCGCACAGCGAGCCCCACACGATGCCGACGACGCCGAGAATGGCGCCCGCCGGCAGGCCGACTTGCAGGCACGCCTCGGGGAGAATCGGGAGGCAGAGCCGCAGGAAGCCGTACGTGCCGAGCTTCAGCAGCACGCCGGCCAGCAGGACGGAGCCGGCGGTGGGCGCCTCGACGTGCGCCAGCGGCAGCCACGTGTGAAACGGAAACACGGGCACCTTGATGAGGAAGCCGGCGGATAGCGCGACGAAGGTGATCACCTGCAGCTTGTAGGACATCGCTTCCGGATAATCGCGGAGCCAGGCGGCGAGGTCCGGCAGCGAGGCCGGCGAGGCGAGGCCGGCCGCGGCGGCCTGTGTGACGAGGATCACCAGGCCAATGAGCGTCACCAGGCTGCCGGCGAGCGTGTACAGAAAGAACTTCACTGCCGCGTAGCGCCGCTGCGGCCCGCCCCAGATGGCGATGATGAAGAACAGCGGTATCAGCGTGAACTCGAAGAACACGTAAAACATCACGATGTCGAACGAGCAAAACACGCCGACCAGTCCGCTTTGGAGGATGAGCAGCGCGGCGTAGAACTCGGACTCGCGCTCGCGGATCGATTCCCAGGAGATGAGTACGCAGGAGACCGTGAGCAGCGTGGTGAGGACGATCATCGCGACGCTGACGCCGTCGAGACCGAAGTGGAATTCCAGGACGGGGGATTTCGCGGTTGCCGCGGCGGCGTTCGGCGAAGTGGCTGCGCCCGGAGCCGCTGCCGATCCGCTGAGCGACAGCCAGGGCTGCCGGAATTCGACGCGCGGCTGAATGGGCGAGGGTCTCACGGTATCAATGCTTGCGGCGGCGGCGGCCTGTTGTTCGGCCTGAAGCTGGCGATATTCGCGGGCGATTTCCAACGAAAACACCAGCGCCAAGAGCGAGCCGGCGAGTGCAATCCACCGCGCGGTCCGCTGCTGCGAGACGCCGGAAAACATCAGCAGCAGGCCGCCGGCGACCAGAGGACTCAGCAGTAGTAAGAACAACAGTTGCAGCATCGCGATTAGCTAAACAGCCCCAGCATGTAGCCCAGGCAGGCGAGCAGGCCGACCCACATCATCAGGGCGTAGTTGGAAACAAACCCGGCGTGCAGCAGTCGCGGCCCGGCGCTCAAGAGCCGCGGCAGGGCGCCGACCGTATCGACAATTCGATCGATGACGAAGACATCGATCAGATACATGAGCTTGGCGACCAGCCGTAGCGGCAGCACAATGACGGCGTTGTAAATTTCGTCGAGGAAAAACTTCTTCGCCGACAGGTCGTACAGAAAGGGCGCCCGCGAGGCGACGCCTGAGGCCACGCCCGTGCGGCGAACATACATCCACCAGGCGGCCGCGATGCCGGCGAGGGCCACAGCGCTGCTGAGCACCATCAGGTCGACGTGGAAGACCATGTGCTCCTCGGGTTCCATGCTGGGCGTGTGCTGCAGGTAGCGCGCGAACCAGTGGGTGACGCCGGTGACGAGGCCGATACCTAGCGCGGCCACGGCGAGCAGCCGCAGCGGCCAGGCCATGACCGGCGGGGCGTCGTGCGGATGATGGCCGGCCTCGGCGGGGAAGCGCTCAGGGCCCCAAAAGGTCATGAAGTAAGCGCGGAAGGTGTAGAACGCGGTGAGTGCGGCGGTAATTGTCGCGATCCAGTAGATCGTGGCGAAGTAGTTTCCGTACTGCGGGTGTTCCGAGGCTTCGTGCAGCACGACGAGGATTTCGTCCTTGCTCCAAAAGCCGGAGAGCAGCGGCACGCCGGCCAAGGCCGCGGCGCCACACAGAAAGGTCCAGTGGGTGATGGGCAGCGCGCGGCGCAGGCCGCTGAAGCGACGCATGTCGATGACGTCGCCCATCGAGTGCATGACGCTGCCGGCGGTGAGGAACAGCAGGGCCTTGAAGAACCCGTGCGTGAACAGGTGGAACATGCCCGCGGTGGCGCCGGCGGTCGCGAGATGAGCGCCGGCGGCGCCGACGCCCAGCGCCATGAACATGAATCCCAGTTGGCTGACCGTGGAATACGCGAGCACGCGTTTCAGATCGTTCTGAGTGAGCGCGATCAGCGCGGTCAACAGCGCCGTCACGGCGCCGACGACCGACACGAGCACTTGCGCGTCCGGCACATTCATGAACAACGGCATGCTGCGGGCGATGAGGTACACGCCGGCGGTGACCATGGTCGCCGCGTGAATGAGGGCGCTCACCGGCGTAGGGCCTTCCATCGCGTCCGGCAGCCACACGTGCAGCGGAAATTGAGCGCTCTTGGCCATCGCTCCGATCAACAGAAGAAACGGGACCCAGGCCAAACGGTTCGGATGTTGGTCCAAGGCGAACCGCATCTGATCCGCGTCGAAGAGCACGCTAGAGAAATCGAGCGAGTTAAACGAGGTCCAAATCAAAAAGATCGCGAGAATGAAACCCATGTCGCCGATGCGGTTGACGACGAACGCCTTCTTCGCCGCCGCGGCCGCGGCAGGGCGCTCGTACCAGTAGCCGATGAGCAGATAACTGCACAGGCCGACGCCTTCCCAGAAGATGTACAACTGCAAATAGTTCGATGAAAGCACCAGCATGCACATCGAAAATACGAACAGCGAGAAGGCGGCGAAGAAGCGCGGAAAGCCGCGGTCGCCGTGCATGTACCCGGCGGCGAACACCGAGACCAGAAAGCTGACCGTGGTGACCATCGCCAGCATGAGCGCTGAAATCGCGTCGGCTCGCAGGTCGATGCGGACCTGCATGCCGCCGTCGTCGGCCTGGCCCAGGTCGAGCCACGTGTAGCCGCTGGCGACGACGCCGACGGGACCGTTGTCGTCCGCGGCTTGAACCCAGTTGTTCGGGACGATGTTCGCCAGCAGCACCAGGGCGCAGACGGCCGAGATGGCCTGGGCGATCCAGCACGGCCAGCGGCTGCGCTCGCCCAGCCACTTCGGGCCCAACAGTGCAATGATGATCGCGGCAGCCAAGGGGGCGCCGGGGATCAGCCAGAGGATTGTGTGTTGCGCTTCTGGGGACATTGACCTAACTACTGAATACCGATAGCCACATGGACCTCAAACCTTACTCCTCGTCCGGCGCGCTCGGCGTGTAAATCAATCGTGGATCCGTCGTGCGGGCCAGCTCGGCGGGGAAGTCGTCGTCGATGATCGGCACGCCGCCAGCCTTGGTGAGCCGCGGCATCGGCGGCTCGGGGGACTCAGGTTCCAGAGGCGGCTGATCCTTATCGAGCTCCAGCACCGACGGCGGCAAATCCGATTCGCGCAGGTGCGACCACAGCTCCACGTCGAGCGACTTGGTTCGCTGGTACAGCCCGAGGATGAGCGCCAGCCCAAGGGCCGCCTCGCACGCCGCCACGGTCAGGATGAAAATCGTGAATGACTGGCCTTCGAGATTACCGTGCATCCGGCCGAAGGTGAGCAGCGTGAGCGACACGCCGTGCAGCATCAGCTCGGCCGAGAGGAAAATGAGAATCATGTTGCGACGCGTGACGAACCCCACGCCGCCGAGCGCGAACATCGCGGCGCCCACTGCCAGAAAGCTTCCGTAGTCGCCCGTCATATCGTCCCCTCCGTGCGGCGGGGAGCGATGGCGATGGCGCCAATGCCGGCGACCAACAGCAGCGTGCCGGCGATTTCTACGGCGTACAAATAGTCGCCGAACACCGACCGGCCCAGGGAGCGCAGCGTGTGGAACGTCGCCTCATCGGCGGGGCGGCTGAGCGGATTGGGTATTTCACCGGCCACGAGCGCCGGCCCTTCGTTCGCCGGGGGCGGAGCAGCGCCCACGCGCTGGAACGTCCACATGATCGCGGCGAGCATCAGCCAACTGGCGACGACCGACATCACCGGCGTGCGGGCGCGCTGGTCGTAAAAGCTCAGCCCGGTTTGCTGGGCGAGCATGATCACGAATAGAAAGGTCACGATGATGGCGCCGGCGTACACGATGATCGTCGCCGCCGCCAGGAAGGGCGAGCCAAGGAGCATGAACAGCCCGCACACGCCGAGCGTAGCCAGCGCGAACCACAAGGCCGCATACACGGGGTCACGGCTGGTGACCATGCAGACGCCGCTGACTAGGGCCGCCCCGGCGAACAACCAGAACATGATCCGCTGAGCTAGCTCGCCCGAGGGGCCATCGAACATCGTCACGGCGACGATGAGGCCGGCCGAAGCCAGCGTGGCGCCGATCACTCGCAACCGCACCGCGCGTGGCGAAGTCGCCAGCCACATGCCGGCAGCGCTCGCCCCCAGAGCGGCGAACATCGTCCCTTGCGCTGCAGAGTCTGTCATGTTTTATTCTGGCAGGTCTCGCGAGCCTTCGTAGGGACGGATGATGCCAGGCGATTCGGCCTTGGCGGAACGATCGCCTGGGGTAATGGGCGTGGCGGGCGCCACGGTCGGTAGCTCGCTGAAGTCGGCCGCAGGTCCTAGACGGCCGCGGCGCGTTCGCGTCGGGTCGCGCGGGTCGTCTTTGGTTTCGTCGTAAACCTTGAGCAGCTTGTCTTTGTCGTACATGAGCGCGGATCGCGACTCGCCGGTCAGATCGTAAATGTGCGTGAGCTCGATCGCATCGACGGGACAGGCTTCCTCGCACATGCCGCAGTAAATGCAGCGCAGCTCGTCCAGCACGAATGAGGCGGGGAACTTATCGCGGTCGGGCCAATCGGGCGGCGCGGCGGCGGCCTCGATCGTGATGCAATTTGCCGGGCACGCCGTCGCACACAGCATGCAGGCGACGCACTTCACGCGGCCTTTTTCGTCGCGGTTCAGCCGGTGGACGCCGCGGTAGTGGAGCGGCAGCTTCGGCTTTTCCTCGGGGTACTGCTGCGTCACCGGCTGGTAGTTGGTGACGTGCTTCAGCGTGGTTTTCAGGCCCTCGACGATGGCCGGCAGGAACGTGGCCTCCCAGAAGCCCATTTCGGGCTCTTCGACCCAAATCACGTCCGGATTGTCGGTGGGAGCAACCATGGATACAGCAGTCTAAAGTCTTATGCCTTCATGCGATAGGCGGTGAATCTTCATCTGACTCCCTCCCCATCAAGGGGAGGGAACCGGATGAGCGCCAACCAACTTAATGGCCGCCGGCCGATGGCGGATTTCCGCTCGTTTGGCGGCGACGCCGATGACGCCGGCCAGGAAAAACAGCCCAATCGAAATGGCGCCGAGCCAATACTTGTTCCAACCGAATTGCAGCACGCACATCACGGCAATCATGTTCGCCAGCGAGAGCGGAATAAGCGCCTTCCACGCCAGGTTCATGAGCTGATCGAACCGGAACCGCGGGATCGTCCAGCGGATCATCATGATCAGCACGATGACGCAGAACACTTTCAGCAGAATCACCAGCACTTTGACCAGCCACGCGCCCGCGTAGGCAGACTCCGGCGTGGCGATGTACGGCAGGTGCCAGGCGCCGAAAAACAGGATGACCGACAAGAAGCTGGCGGTGATGACGTGCGTGTATTCGCCGAGGAAGAACAGGGCGAACTTCATCGCGCTGTATTCGGTGTGGTAGCCGCCGACGAGCTCTTGCTCGCATTCCGAGAGGTCGAACGGCAGGCGATTCGACTCGGCCAGCGCGCTGGTGAAGAAAATCAGCCACGCGAGGGGCTGGGTCCAAATGTTCCACGCCCATAAACCGCCAATCGCCTGATCCCGAGCGATGTTTTCGAGGTTCAGCGTGCCGTTCAAGAGCGCCACGCCGAGGACCGACATGCCGAGCGGAATTTCGTAGCTGATGACCTGAGCGCTGGCCCGCAGCGAGCCGAGCGCGCTGTATTTGTTGTTCGAGGCCCAGCCGCCGAGGATGACGCCGTACACGGCCAGGCTCGTGACCGCGAAGATGAACACGATGCCGATGTCTACGCCGGGCGCGATGATGAACCGCAAGAAGCTTGGCGCCTGATCGACGGGGCCAAACGGTACGACGGCGAATGCCAAGAGCGTCGTAAAGAGCGAAATCGTCGGCGCCAATAAGAACAACGTCTTATCGACTTCTGACGGGATGACGTCTTCTTTCAGGAGGAACTTCAGGCCGTCGGCCAGCGGCTGGAAGATGCCGAACGGTCCCACGCGGTTCGGCCCCCGGCGGTCCTGCATCCAGGCGGAGAGCTTGCGCTCCAGCAGAATGAGATAGGCCACCGTCGTGAGGACTGCCCCCACGGCGACGGCGATGGTGATTAGCGTTACGACAATCGCAGGCATGCTGTATATAGCCGGGCCATTCTGGCCCGATGAATTCCTTGTTTATTGAATCTGAAATCTCAAATTTGAAATTGCGTCCGCTCAGACCGACACGGCCAGGATGGCCGTGCTATGTAGCACGCGCCACGACATGCGGTTGGGGCGCGCCGTGCTCATTCAGCATCACGCCCATTGGGCCTAGTCTGCCGCTGGCGAATGCCGCGAACGCCGGAATCTTCTCCGCCATTTCTTTGCGAATCGCGGCCGCATTGAATAGGCCCTTGCGGCCGCTCAAGTCCCACAGGATGCGGCCATCGGGCCGAGCTCCGTCCGGCGGGCGAATGGCGCGGTGAATCTCTTGGGCCAGACCTTTGTAATTCACGAACGAGCCGTCGCGCTCGGCGAACGAGCCGCCTGTGAGCACATAATGCGCCTGTTCGGTGAGCGCCGACGGCAGGAAGTCTTGCACGACGAGCAGCGACGCTTTCGCCAGCGCCCCGGCGTGGGCGTCGGTCAGCCACCCCGCCGGATCGCCGCCGACGGCGTAGAGCGCTTCTAACCCGCCGGCGTCCGCCTGGGCGGCGACGTCGCCCATCGTCGTCGCGCCGCCGAAGTGCTCCAGCACCATCGTCACTCCGCGGCGGTTCGGGCATTTTTCCGCGTGAATCGTGAAACGCACCGGCTCTAGCGGCCGGCCGTAAAAGTCCTTTGGATAGGTGTCGTCCTCGCCTTCGACGCGCACCGGCCCGAGCGCGAAGCGGAACTTTGGCGAGAGGCTCCGCAGATAGCTCGCGAGTAAATAGGCCTCTTCGTTAGCCATCCAGGGTGAGAAGATCGCGGCGCACTTGTCGCCCGCTTTCGTCGCCGCTTTGGCCAGGGCCTTTTGCAGCGATGGAATGACGTCGTCCCAGTCCCGCGTACGGACCTGGCCGTTCTTGCGGCGCAGCGGGAAGGTCAGCCGGCGTTCGTCGTGGATGTATTTCCAGCCGAAGCGGCCTTCGTCGCACATGAAGTGACCTTGCGACATGGGGTTCGGCCGCGGGGTGAGCCGATAAACGCGGTCGTCGTTCTGATCGACGTGTACGCTGCAGCCGGTGCTGCAATTGGGGCAAACGCTGTCGGCTTCCTTCAGCCACCACACGCGCTGCTTGTACAGGAAATCCTTGCTGCACAGGGCGCCCACCGGGCACAGGTCCACCACGTTGCCGGCGAGCTTGTTGTTGCACGGCCTGCCGGGGAAAATGTCGATCTCCTCGCCGCTGCCGCGGGCCACCACTTGCAGTTCGCTCGTGCCGCTGAATTCGCGCGTGAACCGCACGCACCGCGTACACATGATGCAGCGGTCGGTGAACAGCGTTATTTGGTCGCCGATGTAGTCCTTGTCCGGCTTGATGTTCTTCGGCTCTTGCAGCCGGCTGTAGCCGCGCCCGTACTTGTAGCTGTAGTCCTGCAGAAAGCACTCGCCGGCCTGGTCGCAGGTGGGGCAATCGAGCGGGTGGTTCAAGAGCAGGTATTCGAGCGTCGCCTGCTGGGCGGCTTTTACCTTCGGGCTGTCGGCGACGACGACCGTGCCAGCCTTCACCGGCGTCTGGCAGCCGGGGACGAGCTTCGGCTGCATGACGACCGTGCCGTCGGGCTTCGTGTCGCCGACTTCGACCAGGCACATGCGGCAACTGGCCACCACCGTAAGCGCGGGGTGCCAACAGTAGGACGGAATCTCATAGCCGATGCGCTGCGCGGCTTGAATGCAGTTCAGCCGCTCGCCGTCTTTGAGCTCGATCGTCTGGTTGTTAATCGTTGCCGTCGGCATGTTTGATTTTTATCGGAAGGTCGAAGCTTCTGCTGGGCAAGTGTAGCCGTCTCGCTCCGCGAGACGGTGCCTCTCGCCGAGCGAGAGGACTACACTTGGCTCG
>JAICUM010000435.1 GCA_025935855.1 Pirellulales bacterium
AAGTCACCCGTCCGATAGCGAATCACCGGCATTCCCACCCGGCCCAGCGTCGTCAGCACCAGATGCGAAAGCTCGCCCGAACCGGCCGGCTCGCCCGTTTCCACCGAAAAGAACTCCGCAATGAACTCTGACTCCATCACGTGCAGCCCACGGCGAGCGGAATCCGCATAACCCCACGGTCCCACTTCGCTCGCGCCAGCGTGGTCGAACAACCGCGCTCGCCACGCCCGCTCAATCCGATCGCGAATGCTCGGAATCGAACCGCCCGGCTCGCCCGCCACCACAATCCGCTCCACCGCTGACCGCGCCAGGTTGAACTTGCACTCTTCCGCTACCTCGACCAGATGCAGTGCATACGTGGGCGTGCAGAACAGAACCGTGGCGCCGGTCCGCTCCAACAGTTCCAGCCGCGCGCGCGAATGCATCCCGCCGCCAGGAATCACCAGTGCTCCGCGTGCGAGGAGCGCGTCATGAGCGCTCCAAAAGCCAATAAACGGCCCGAACGAAAACGCCAGCATCGCTCGGTCCGCCGCCGTCACCTCCGCCGCATCCAGCACGTACTGCCAGCAGTCCATCCACCATCGCCAATCCTCCGCCGTGTCGAACACCGCCAGGGGCCGCCCGTGCGTGCCGGACGTCTGATGAAACCGCACGTACCGCTCCACCGGCCACGTCATGTTCGCGGCGAAGCCCTGCGGCGAATCCGTCGCGACAAGTTCCTCCTTCGCCGTGAACGGCAGCTCTCGAAACGCCTCGAACGATTCAATCGGCCGGCGAATGCTCGCAAGCTTGTGCTCATAAAACTCGTTATAAGGCAAGATGCGCTCGACCAGCTCGTTGAACCGGGCAAGCTGATGCCGCTCAAGCTCCTCGCGCGTCATGCCCTCAAAACGCCGGCGGCTCGCTGCGTCAACCGTCATGGCTTCACTCGATCGCTCACCAGACATGCCAGTGACGTTTCCGTGCGTAGATACAGCTTGCCATTCTGAACCATCGGCGTCGCGCTCGACGCCTCGCCCAGCGGCGTTCGGCCCAGCAGCTTGTACTCGCGGCCTGCCGCCAGCACGACGACCGTGCCATCCGCCGCGATCGAGTAAAGCTTGTCGCCCACGATCACCGGCGACCCAAAGAAATTGCCGCCCACACGCTCGCTCCAATGCTGTTCGCCGCCGGCCAGATCGTAGCACGATACAACGCCGCGATCGCTCCACACGAACAGCAGCCCGTCGTGCGCCACCGCCGTCGGCACCTGTGGAATGCCCTTCTTCAGCTCGAAGGCGACCGTCGGCTTGTCGCCTTCCTGAGCAGCAGGCTTCACCACAGCGAACGTCTTGCCGTTGCCCCCTTCGCCGCTGCCGGCAAAGACAAAGCCATCCGCCACGACCGGCGAACAGACGCATCGCACGGGGAACACCTTCGCAAGCTGCCACAAAGGCCGGCCATCCGCCGGCGATAGCCCGGCCATCCCCTCCGCTGTGCTATTCACGATAATTTGCGCCGAACCATTCTCCGCTCGCCAGATCACCGGCGTCGCGTACGACTCGGTGCCCGCCTTTCGCGATTGGCGCCAGCGTGGTTCGCCATTCGCCGCATCGAGAGCCGTCACATAGCTCTCACCCGAGTTGTCGTTCGCGACGACAACCATGTCGTCCAGCACAATCGGCGAGCCGCCACAGCCGTGCGCGTACTTCAGCGGCCCCAGCTCGCGCTGCCAGGTGTCCGTTCCATCATGCTGGATCGCCGCAATTGCCAACTTATCGGGCGTCGCCCACGTGATGTACACGCGCTTCGCGTCCGCCGCCGGGCTGCTCGACGCGTAGCTGTTGCTGTTGTGCAAATGGTGCGGAGCCGACTTAAACGTCTTCGTCCACTCAGTCTCGCCTGTGTTTGCGTTGATCGCCGACAGCGTGATCTCGCCCGTTTCCTCATTCCCCGACGTGACAAAGATCCGCGCGCCCCACGCCACGGGACTGCTATGCCCCTTGCCCGGCAGCTTCACTTTCCACGCGTAATCCTTGTCGCTCCACGTCGCCGGGAAATGAACGCCTTCCGCCACGCCACAACCATTTGGACCGCGGAAGCGCGACCAATTCTCCTGCTCGGCCATCGCGCCGTCCTTGGCGGACGCCACGCCCATCGCCGCGACCAACATCGCACAGTTAATAAGGCTCAGCATGGCTTTCACCGCTCGATGCCGTAGAGTTCGATCTTTCGATACAATGTCGCCCGGCCAATCGCCAGCAGCTTCGCCGCCTCGGGCACATTGCCGTCGCAGCGTCGCAGCGCTTCGAGAATCAGCTTCTTCTCCCACACGTCAATCTGCAAGGAGTCGAGCGAATCGCCTCCGGTGTCGCGCAATCCCAAATCGTGCGGCATAATCTCGTCGTCGTCCGCCAGCACCACCGCGCTGTCGATCACGTTCCGCAGTTGCCGCACATTTCCCGGCCAGCGGTACGCCAGCAGCTTCGCCTGGGCCGCGTCACTCAGCTTCAGATTCGGCCGACCACGCTCCCGCCGATAGTGATTAAGAAAGAAGTCTACCAAGAGCGGGATGTCTTCGCCTCGATCGCGCAGCGGCGGCAAGTGCAGCTCGAAGACGCTCAGTCGATAGTACAAATCCTCGCGAAATTTCTTCTCGCGGACGTACACCTGCAAGTCCTGGTTGGTCGCCGCGATCACCCGCACGTCGACGCTCACCTCCTGCATGGCGCCGACGGGCAAAAACGGATGCCCTTCGAGAATCCGCAAGAGTTTTGCCTGACCCTCAAGCGTCAGCTCGCCGACCTCGTCGAGAAACAGCGTGCCCAGATCCGCCTGCTGGAAATACCCGCTGTGGTCGCGATCGGCGCCGGTGAAAGCGCCCGCTTTGTGGCCGAAAAGCTGGCTCTCCATCAAATCCGCCGGAATCGCCGCGCAGTTCACCGAAATCATCGGCCGATCCGCCCGATGGCTCTTCCGATGAATCGCCCGGGCCACCAGTTCCTTCCCCGAGCCGCTCTCACCGCGAATCAGCACGCACCCCGGCGCCCGCGCCACCCGGTCGATCTTGCTCTTGAGCTGCTGCATCGGCCGGCTCTCGCCGATCAGCTCGTCATAGCCGGGCGAGTGGCTCACCAATTGCTTGAAATTGCTCTCCAGCGCAATGTGCAGCCGCGCCCGCACCAGCGCGATCACCACGATGTTCGCCACGGCGATGATGAAGTCGAAATCCGACTGCCGGAACCGCCCGTCCTCCAGATACACGTGAATCGCCCCGACCGTCTGCCGCTCGCCGTCAGCGCTCTTGCGCACTAAGGGCGCGCACACCGCATCGGCAAAGTGCTCCACTTTCCGCTTCTCGCCGTCATTGGCCTGATTGGCGATCCACACCGCGTGCCCCTGCGCCAGCACCAGCTCCGTCAGGCTCGCGTTCAGATTAATCCGATTGGCCGCCCCGCGCGGAATCACCAGCTTCGGCTTCAACTGGTCCTCGTCATCGACCCATAAAAATCCCACCACCGCCGCCTGCGTGCGCACCTTCAACAGCTCCAGCGAAACGCGAATCACCTCATCCGGATCGTCGCACCCCAACAGCCGAATCGAGAGCTGATACAACAGCATCAGCTCCTGCACCTGCTCGGGGCTCGGCAGCGCCGCCAGCACCTCCTCGCTCGTCTGCCGCACCGCGATCGGAATATCCTGCACGATCGTCTGCGTGACGCTGCCGTCATCGCCCTGCGCCGTCGCTGGCTCCTCCGAAAGATGAAACTCCAAATCGTTCGTGCCCAGCCGAATCAGGTGCCCGTCGCCGAGCGTCGCGTCGTTGATCTTCTGCCCGTTCACGAGCGTGCCGTTGCGGCTGTCGTGATCGCGAATGATCCACCGCTCGTTGTCCTCGCAATGAATCCCGGCATGCACCCGCGAGCACAGCGGGTCCGGCAGCGATATGTGGCAGTCCGTTCCCCGCCCCATCAGCGTCTCGCGCGAGGGATCGAGCGGGAAATTAGTTCCCGAGCGCTTCCCAGTCAGCAGGGTGAGATACGCGTACACAGAAAGTTCCGGCGAATGAGCGGGGCCCGAATGACCTCAATCCTAACGGAGGGACTAGGCAATGAGAAACCCGCCCGAAAAGCGACGGACGCGGCTGCCAAGGCAGCCCGCCTTGCCGCAAGCCAGCCGCCCTTGTAGACTTAGGGACTTGCCGTTTTCGCCCTTGGGCAACACGGCGCCGGGGTGTAGCTCAGCTTGGCTAGAGCGCTACGTTCGGGACGTAGAGGCCGGAGGTTCAAATCCTCTCACCCCGACTTTTCTTCATGCCGTTTGGCCCTCAAGTGAGGGCTCTCGCCACGCGGCTGAACGTCATCGGCGTTGCAATCCGCGGTACTTTCGAGGGCGCCTTTCATACTCCCGGCGGCGCATGCTCGGACTAAATAAGGCGTTCTGTTTGGGTTCAGGCTAAGACAAAGCACCGCCC
>JAICUM010000771.1 GCA_025935855.1 Pirellulales bacterium
CGGCCCAGGGCCTGTCATCGCGTGACAGCGCCCAGAAGTAGCCGGTTTTTGTCCTGCCGCGCCCCGGATCCAGCACCGGCGCCGGGGTCTCATCGACACAGAGCTTCGAGGAGGCGAGCAGAAGCTGGCGCAGACGATGCCATAAGGGCTTCAATTCCTGGGCGGCATAGCCGACCCAGAAGGCGAGCGTGGAACGGTCGATGGCAATACCGTGCGTCGCCAGCATTTGCGCCTGGCGGTAAAGCGGCAAATGCCAATGATACTTCGCGTCGATCACATGCGCGACGAGCCGCTCGGTGGGCAATCCTCCCCTGATCAGTCGCTCGGGAGCAGCGTGCTGGAGGACGACGCCATGGCAGGCACGGCAGGCCAGTTTGGGCCGGCGGGTCACAATCACTCGGTATTGCGCCGGAACGACATCGAGCCTCTGACTCTCATCGTGACCGATCTCAAAAAGGTCGCCCTTACAACACGGGCAACAGGTCTCAGCCGGCATCAGGTTTTCAACGATGCGCGGCAAATGCCCCGGCAACTGACCCCGGTTGGCCCGGCGCCCGGCAGTTCTCTTCTCGCAAACTCTGGGATTGGCGCGATCTTCGGCTGCTTCAAGCGCCGCGACGGCCTCTTCAATGTCCTCCAGAACAAGCTGTAGCTGATCAGCGTCCAGCTTTTCCGAGGACCGACCGAACTGGGCATCTTTCGCAAGCTTGAGCAATCGCTCGAGCCTGGCGCAGCGATCCAGCAGAGCCGCGGCGAAGACACGCAACTCGGCTGGATCGCTCGGCAACTCATCAGGCAAATCACTCATTGACCAGAGTCTGCCATGCTTCGCGCCCCGATGCAGCGAAGATTTTATATTCTACGCAAGTGCTTTCGGTTGCGGGATTCGAGGCACATGCATGCGTGTCCAATCCATGCCGGCCAGAAGCGCCGACAGCTGCGCGCTGTTCATCCGCATGACGCCGTCAACAACCGGCGGCCACTTGAAGCCGCTGCTCTCGAGCCGCTTCCAATACAACACAAGGCCACTGCCATCCCAGACGACAATCTTCACCCGATCGGCGCGCTTCGCACGGAAGACCACCGCCACGCCCTTCATCGGATCGTGGCCTAGCGTCTCCTTCGCCAACAGCGCCAAGCCATCCGCGCCCTTCCGGAAGTCCACAGGTCGGGTCGCAACGTAAATCATGAGGCCAGCGGGAGCCGTCAGCATGAACGTGTCCGGCGCAACGCCGCAAACACATCACTAAGCACGGCAAGCCCAGGCGTTCCGCGAACCTCCACCCGTGCCCCGAGGAACTCAACCGTAACGGTGGCAGCTTCCAGCGATCTAGAGGGCTCCGCAGCAGCCGGCGACGTTTCCGACACCAACGGCACGAACGATAGTGTGTCCGACGTAGCCGGCAGTGCCAATTGACCCAAGCGGGCCATGCGCCGCCAACCATGCAGTTGCTGCGGCCGGCAACCGTGGCGGCGCGCGACATCTGCAACAACTGCGCCCCGCCGAAAGCTCTCCGCGACAATCTCCGCCTTCAGTCCATCCGGCCAGCGCTTCCGGCCTGCGCCAGCATACACTTCGATACGCGGCGACAACGGTCGTCTTATGTCGTCCGAATGGTCGTCCATTGGGAGCACCCTTCTAGAAGATGACTCTTCTAACGGTGCTCAGAGGTCTTCGCACAAACAATCTGATGGGCCTCGGAGCCCCGCTTACTGTAAGCTCGGCTGACTACGTGTAAGCTATTGCCCGTCGCTTCTAGTCTAGATCAGACGACTAAGCCGTCTGCCGTCGGCAAAGGCCGGCTATTTCGCGCTTCC
>JAICUM010000617.1 GCA_025935855.1 Pirellulales bacterium
CCGGCGGTTCGCGCGAACTCTCGATCGAGCCGCCGCCGGCCAAGCCCGCTTTCCAGGAAGGCCAGCCCGTTCCGGTCGTCCTGCAACTGCTCGCCAAGACCGATTTCAAGAAATCCGCTTTCATGCTCGACGAGTCCAAGCAGCTTCGCCTCGCTGCCTACAACTTCAGCGACAAGCCGGTGCAAGGAACGCTGAAACTAACCGGCGCCTCCGCGGAGAAATCGGACCTCCAGCTCCAACCCGGCGAACGTCAAGAGCTAACAATCACCGCCGACGGCCCCGCCCAAGTCACCGCCCAACTCGACCTGCATAGCGGCAAGCACGCCATCGTGTCTGGCAATGTCACAACGACCGCCACCGACAGCGCCCCAAAAGCCCAGTAAGAACTTGCGCTTCACGCGCTCGCAGTCTCCACCTTCGGCACGACCGCCAGCTTCGGCGCCGCTGCCTCCTGCAAATCCTCCCACATCCGCAGCCCGCCAAAGTAAGCGTTGTGGTTTCCGCCGCGCCGGCACCCCTCCGGCAGCTCCTTCATCTCGTCCGCGTTGCCGCCGCCAAGCACCACATAGTCGGCAAAGAACGCCGCCTTCAGCATCCCCGCCGCCTCGCCCACTGCCTGCCGCCACCGCTTCTTGCCGTGCAGCGTGAGACCCGCGCGGCTTAAATAATGCTCGAACGTCTCCCCCTCCCACAGCTTCATGTGCCCCAGCGCGAGCGGCACGATCACGCCCTCGGTGATGAACGCCGTCCCCAGCGAGGTTCCCAACCCCATGTACAGCATCTTCCCGCCTTCGTAGCTTCCCAGCGCCTGCATGCACGCGTCGTTCATCATCCGCACCGGGCAGTTGAACTCATGCCCGAAGTCCACCTCGGTCCACCCGGCGGCGAGGTTGTACGGATCCGCCACCGGCCGCCCGTTGCGAATCTCCCCGGGATACCCGATCGAAATTCGCTCGATCGGCCAGCCCTCGGTCGCCTCACGCACGCCTTCGATGAGCGCCTGCGGCGTCATCTCCTTGCCCGAGGGAAACTTCGTCTTCTCGGCCTCTTCGGTCCGCCAAACCTTGACGTGCGTACCGCCCACGTCGATGACAAGAATGTTCATAAGAAACCGTGTGGACGGGATAAAAGGCGGAAGCATGGATTCGCGCTGCAGGCTATAACAGCAATCGCCGTGCCGCCATCTCCTTGGGAAACCAGCTTAGCGCCCTGCTCATTTCGAAGTTAGACCGAAGTCGAAAACGTTCTTCCCCGCCTTCACTCCCTCGTGCAGCTCGGTCTTCACGTTGTACCGAGGCGGAATCGCTACCGCCGGTTTGCCGCCGTCCGCCACCGGCATCGCCTTGATCTGCACCGTGTGCTCGCCAACGAGCGATCCCGTCACGCCCCGCTTGTAAACCAACTCGTACCGCCCGTCGCCATCAGTCACCCCAAACGACGGCGATCCTTGCGTCGGCTGAAACACCACCTCCACGTTTGCCAGCGGACGCCCATCGAGCGTCACCCGCCCCGTCACCGGCGCCAGCGCAGGCCCCGACGATCCGCACCCCGCCAGGAGCGACGCCGCCGCGACGCAACCCCACAAACCAGCAACCGCCGTCAATGATTGCCGCATGTTTGCGAACCCGTCCACACCCGAAAAGTCAGCCCGCGAAATCAGCCGGAACGCGCTAGCGTCCGGTTCAAATCGCCGCCCTTGAAAGCCATTCTCAGTACTCGCCAATCGTCAGCCCGTCATCCTTAATCCCCAGCCGCTGATAAGTCCCAACCGCCACGCCGTTCCCCTGCGCCTGGAAGTTCGACAACAGCAAGTTCAACGGAACATTCGACCCCAGGTTCGAATCAATGTTCTCGTTGATGAAATGCACCGAGCCGTCGCAATACGCGAACTGCGCCCCGCCCTGGTGCTTGCTGCTGAAGCCCTCGGTACACGTATCCTTGGCGCCCGTCTCCGGGCTGTTCAGCGGAATGCTCACACGGGCCAGCGTCCACGCCATGCCGTTCATGTCGGCCCCCGCCGGATTGCGCACGCCAATCCACGTGGCCGACAAGCAGTACGAGTCGCGCTCGCCGATCAAAAACGTGTTGCTCGTCCCATCGGTGATCTCCTTACCCGCCACGCCGGCGCCGGCGTGCAGCACGCCGTTGTTGTCGCACAGGTCCATGTTCGGAATGAAGTTCCCGTCCACGCGATGCCCCAGAATGCCGTCGCACAAATGGTCGGCAAACCCCTTCGACCCCACGTAGTTCGACGACGCCGGCTGAAACATCGGCGTGATCGACTTCGAGTATTTCCCCTGAAAGTGCCGCTCCCAGGCGCCCGTGTCGGTCAGCCGCTTCGTCGTGGCCGTGGTCGTCAGCCCGTCCGAAGGCACCAGCTCCGGCGTCGTGTCGCTCGGACAGCGAAAAATCGCCAGCGGCGTCTGCACCGGAATCAACTGGGTCGGATCAGTCTGCGCCGCCTTGAACAAATCCGCCAACCGCCGCTTCGACACGTTGAGCCGATCGTACAGCGCCTGCTGCTCCAGGTAAGGCAGCGTCAAGGTCGCCCACGACCAATGCTCGACCGGATCCCCCTCCGGCATGACGCCAATCGGAAAATGCTTGTTCGCGTCCTGATAGTTGATCAGCCCGATCGCGATGTTCTTCAGATTGTTCGTGCAGCTCGCCCGCCGCGCCGCTTCACGCGCCGCCTGCACCGCCGGCAACAACAGCGCCACCCGCACCCCAATGATGGCGATCGCCACCAACAGCTCAACAAGCGTAAAGCCACGCCTTCCAGCAGCGCTCGCCCCTCCGCAC
>JAICUM010000317.1 GCA_025935855.1 Pirellulales bacterium
ACCGGCGAGCTCGACCATCCGAATATCGTGCCGATCTTCGAGGTAGGAGACTGCGACGGTCAGCACTACTTCACGATGGCGCTGGTGGAGGGTGAAAGCCTGGCGCGGCGCCTGGGGAATGGTCCGCTGCCCGCGTCCGACGCGGCCGAGATCATCCGCGATGTGGCGCTGGCCGTGCAATTTGCGCACGAGGGAGGCATCGTTCACCGCGATTTGAAGCCGGCGAATGTCCTATTCGATACCAGCGGCCGCGTACGCGTGACCGACTTCGGCCTTGCGAAATGCCAAGCCGACGGAACGGGGCTTACCCACACCGGTCAGGTATTGGGTACTCCCAGCTTCATGTCGCCCGAGCAAGTGTCGGGAGACCCCGAGCGAATTGGTGCTGCAACCGATGTGTACGCGCTTGGGGCGACCCTGTATGCGCTCATCGGCGGTCGTCCGCCGTTCCAGGCCGCCAGCACACTCGATACGCTGCGCCAAGTACTAGAGAAGGAACCGGTCCCGCCGCGTGAGCTCGACGCGACGATACCGCGCGACCTGAACACGATCACGCTCAAGTGCTTGGAGAAGAATCCGCAACAGCGCTATGAGTCTGCTAGGGCATCGGCTGATGATCTAGGGCGATTTCTTCGCCATGAGCCGATCGAGGCTGTCCCGCCGTCGGCTATGGACCGCTTTCGCAAGTTTGCGCGCCGGAATAAGGGAAGTCTGCTTGCTGCGGCGATTGTCGTTCTTGCGCTCATTGGCGGAACGGCCGTCAGCCTCGTACAGGGGATTCGAGCAACTCACGCTGAAACAAAGGCCACCGCCAACGCGCGGCAAGCAACCGAAATATCAGGATTCCTGGTGAACTTGCTGGCCAGCACCGATCCTTCCAAATCTGGACGTGACACAACCGTGGCCCAAGTACTGGATCGAGGGGCGAAGGAACTCGACAAGAAGTTTGATGACGACCCACTAACCAAAGCTGCGCTGCTACACGCAATTGGCAGTTCGTATCGAAGCATGTCGCGCCAGCCGGAAGCGCGGCCCATGTTAAAACAAGCAATCGAAATACGACGGCGAGAGCTAGGACCGGAGCACCCCGATACGCTCGCTTCGATGGCGAGCCTCGTCCTGTCGTTACACTACGACGAAGCACTGCCATTGGGGGAGGAAACGCTGGCGCTTCGGAAAAAGGTTCTTGGTCCCGACCATCCGGATACGCTGGGTTCAATGGGCGACCTGGGACACGTCTATTTTTGCGCGGGCCGCTATGAGGAAGCGGTGTCGACGCTCGAAGAGACAGTCGAGCGCCAAAAGGCAGCGCTAGGCCGCGATCATCTTGAAACGCTCGGTACGATGGTGAATCTAGCCGGCGTTTATGCAATGCAAGGGCACCCGGAACGCTTGGCCGCACTGGATAAGGAAGTACTCAGTTCACCGACCGCCAAGCAGCATCCCGACGATCCAACGTTCCTCGCCGCGTCACGCGACATAGCGACGGTGTATTGGTCCGGCAACCGGAAGGATGAGGCCCGCGCGATCTGGGAGGAAATCTTGCCTCGCCAGCGGGCGCGCTGGGGTTCCGAACATCCGATGACCCTGCTCACCGTTGGAAAACTTGCGATGGAATACCGCCGCATTGGTCGGCATAAGGACGCGATCGCCCTGTCCGAGGAACTTTATAAGGCGAAGAAAGCGAAGTATGGACAGGCCGATAATGAGACATTGGATGCATTACTAGAATTGATCAAAACTTATCAGACTGCAGGCCGCTTGGAGGATGCAATCGTCCAGTTGAATGGCCTGCTCGAGACCCAACCAGATAATAAAGAGGCGGCAAAAATCCGCGCTCAAATTCTGAAAAGGATAGCAAAGCAAAAGCAGTCTGGCGACGACGCCAACTCAGGCATAAAACAGACGACGGTAAAAACGGCGCCTGCAACGGATTGAAAGCGATTCGTCCTGGGTTATCGAACCGCCCAAAAAAAGTCTTTTGACAGCGCCTACAGTACGTGAAAGCGTCTCGACGGCGAGCATGCCGAAGTTAGTTCCGGGCTCGGTTCCTGACCTTCTATCGGCAGGCCTAGTAACTGCCTAATGAGGGCGTGACCTTGGTTAATTGCGCACATGAACGAATCTCCGTTCAAAAGGTCAGGAGAGCGTGGCGATTCTTGCCCCTGAACCTTTCGACCGTTCCGGCGGTCTTGCCGCTGTATGGCCGAAGAAGACTACCGCTGGAATCGCCATGAAGCAGCGGCCGCCTATGACGCGGCGGCGCCGCTGATTCATCCCAGGTACCAGGAGGTGCAAGCGGCCGTTGTGGCCGCCTTGCCGTTCGGGCGCGAGGCGTCAATTCGAGTGCTCGACCTTGGCGGCGGCTCCGGCCGGCTGGCGGAACTGATCCTAAAGAGCTGCCCAAACGCGCACCTGACGGTCCTCGACCAATCGGAGCCGTTTCTCGCGTTGGCAAAGGATCGCTTAGCGCCCTTTGGCAACAGGGCGGCGACCGTGGAGCGTAGACTTCAAAACGACTGGCTAGGCGACGTGGGAGTAGTCGACGCCGTTGTCAGCACGTCGGCCATTCATCATCTCCTTCCTGGAGAGAAGCAGACGCTATTCATGCAGTGCTTCGCTGCCCTTAAAGCAGGCGGGCTCTTTATCAACGGCGATGAATACCGCCCAGCGAGCACCGAGCAGTTCAAGGCGCTCTTGCAGCAGTGGAGCCGGCACATGGAAGCTGCCCTTGAGTCTGGCGCCATTCCAAGTTCGTTTGAGCCGGTCCTCGGGCAGTGGAAGCGGCGGAACATGCAAGAGTTCGACTCGCCGCGGAAGAGCGGGGACGACTGCCTGGAAACGGTCGATGCGCAGATCGGGCGCTTGCGCGACGCAGGCTTTTGCGCCGTGGAGGCCGTTTGGCAGAAGGACCTATGGGGAGTCGTTGTCGCCAGGAGGCTTGAGATCACTGGCTGACATGGGACGAAGGCGGCAACCGAGCCTAACGAAGTCGGGTAGCCGACGACGATCCCGGGCCAGTCATGCTTGCCATCGACGCACCAGTTGCCGTCGCCTGTCGAATTAGGGCGTGACTTCTATTGTGCGTGAGGCTCTGCTTCTGACACTCGTTGCAGGTCGCCAACTACGCTCCATAGGCGCCAGCACCAATGACAGTTTTCGAGAGAAAACATTTGCGGCCGGACACGCTGTTCGGCTGCTCTTGCTTATCCGTACCGCCCAGCCGCGCCGTCCCTGAAACACAGCCTTCCTGCGATCAGAGTCTGTGCACGCGCTGCTCAGGGCCACGCCGGCAAGGCAGGCGGCTCATCGATGCCGCGTATGGTGTAGCGGTAATGGTAGTCGCGGTTTGGCAGCAGGTATTCATCCAGCGGCAAGGCGCTCCAACTGTCGTTGCCGCCGACGCCGATCTGAGCGCCGTCGACGTTTAGATAGGTGCAGTGCTCCGGCGTCAGCTGAAAATCATAATCGGCCTTTTCCAGCTGCTCTTTGCTGTAACGCGACGCGCCTACGCTCAGCCCATCGCCAGCCAACTCGCCCGGCCCGCCTTCTTTCCGCGGGACGAGTTCAGCGGTTGACAGCAAACCGGTCCCGCTGGCGCTGGTTATCGCCGCCCAGCGGACGTTGATCCAGTTGGTATTCTCTTGCGGCCGGGAAAAACTCACGTACTGATCGGCCACGGCGCCGCTGTAGACGCCCATCGGCGCCTGGCGGCGATCGCTGTAAGTCGGATAGGGACCGCGGCCATACCAGGTGACCTGGTCGTACTGATCGCCGAGCGTCCACAACATGCCAAACCTGGGAAGCACGGGCGTTTGCCGACCGCGGCGACCGTCCCGGCTCGGCTCAGCCTGCAACGCACCTGCATTTGTTTGAGTGGTTGCCGCTTCACGAGCTTGGTACTGAACGTCAATGGCCACAGTGCCCGTGGGGTTGAGGGTGTACGTGATGGCGTAGGGAGCGTTGTTCACGGCCGGCAGGAGGCCCGCGGCGCGGATCACCACTTCCTTCGAGCGCTCGGGCGCCTCATGCACGAGCTCCACCGACGAGATCTTCCAACCGCGGCCGGCGTCGCGCCACACGGGACGACGATCGAGCAGGTGATTGCCGCCGTCATTGTCGGTGTGGGCGCGCCAAAAATCCGGTTGTGACGGCGCCGCCAGCAATTCGATGCCGCGCCATTGGTAGGACGAGATGTTGCCGGTCGCCGTATCGACCGCCACCGAAAAGTCACGACCGGCGACCTGAATCTGCCCGGCCGTTTCATTGGTCGCAAGCGGATCACCGGCGGACGGTTGGATCTCCTCCTGGGGAACCGGGCGATCGTCAGCCAAGGTTGGCGTTTTCGAAGGCGCCGGAAGGGTCAGGCTAAACTGCTCCCACGCCAGCTCGTAACCGGCCGGCGCCCAGGGCTCGCTCCTGGCGAGCGTAAAGTGAAAATCCAGTAAGTACTCGCGGCCCGGCTGCATCCGGCCGTCATCGACAGCCACACGAAATTCTTTGGCCTCCCCTGGCTTTAAGTCCAACGCGTCATCACTCGCGCCATCGAGTCGAACCTCGCCCTCGTCGATCGGGCGGCCGTCCTCCAGCAGCCGCCACCGGCCCCGCATGTAGCCGGCCAGGTCCTGAAAGTAAAAGCGATTGATCAGCCGAAACTGTCGCTTATTTAGATCGACGGCCTCGACCAGCACGTTCTGCAGCTCTTTCTTCAGGGCCAATAGGCCCGGGTGGGGCAGGCAGTCGGCGCTCACCAATCCGTTCATGCAGAAGTTATCGTCATTCGGCAATTCGGCGCCGCCGCCCCAGCCGCCGTACGCAAACAGCGTCTTGCCGACGTTCTCAGCCGGTACAGGCTTGCCCTTGTAGGATGCCGGGACGACTTGCGCCAGGCCCTGATCGCGCCAGTCCCACACAAATCCGCCCTGCGCCTGCGGGTGGTGGTAAAAGATGTCCCAGTATTCCTTCAGGTTGCCGTCGCTGTTGCCCATCGAGTGGGCGTACTCACAGAGGATCAAGGGCTTCGACTGCTGCCGTTTGACGTACTTGGCCACTTGCGCCGGCCGAGAATACATCCAACTGACGATATCCGTATTGCGGCCGTCCTTCTCACGGGCCCGCTCGTAGTGGATGGGCCGTTCCGGGTGATGCGCGTGCAGCCAATCGGCGCAGGCGTCGAAGACCACCCCGTCGCCGGCTTCGTTGCCCATCGACCACACGACGATCGAGGGATGGTTTTTGTCGCGGCCCACCATGCGGCGAATTCTATCCAGATGGGCTTCGGTCCACTCCGGGCGTTTGGCGAGCGACTCCTCCTGGTAGCCCATGCCGTGCGATTCAATGTTCGCCTCGTCCCACACGTAGAGGCCAAATTCGTCGCACAGGTCGTACCACTCGGGCGCATTGGGGTAGTGGGAAGTGCGCACGGCGTTGATGTTGTGCCGCTTCATCTGGATGATGTCGCGGAGCATATCCTCGCGGGTGACATAGTGACCGCGCTCGGGGTGATGTTCGTGCCGGTTCGTGCCCTTGAACTTGATCGGTTGGCCATTAATCAGCAGCAAGCCGCGCTTGATTTCGGCCGTGCGGAAGCCGACGCGCAGCAACGTCGCCTCGATGACGTTTCCGGCGCCGTCGCTGAGCTGGACCACGAGCTGGTACAGCGTGGGCGTCTCGGCCGACCACTGGGCCGGCGATTTGACGTCGGCCGCCAGTTCAATAGCCGCTGCTTGTCCCGTCGCGATCGAGCCAGACTGGGACAG
>JAICUM010000304.1 GCA_025935855.1 Pirellulales bacterium
GAAAACCCGCGCGTCGGCGCCGAACCGATCGCCACCCCGACGATGGTTCCATCGTCCCCAATATCGCTGGGGCTGAGCACCTCAACGCCCGTCGGCAACGGCCCAACCGCGGTAATCATGTACCGTGGCGCCGCGAACACGGCCGTTCCATTTGCCAAGATTAAGCTCCCGATGCCGAAGAACCATCCTCTGGCCGCCCAAGCACACGAGCAGAACCGCCTTCCATCCAACCGAAAGCCCACCATCGAGCCAACTCCGTTCTCAAATTGCCGACGACCCATTGGAAGCGGAATCTTAGCGGCAAAATCGCCGCTGTCTCCCTCGGATGCGTCAATCCACCATCGCCACGCAGAATGCCGCACAAGTGTGCTCAAACGCTTGGTGCCACGAAAAATAATGAGCCTCCAGTGAGTTTCTGTGACAAGATGTAATGACGAGTCTTCCGTTCTTGCAGCGCCACAAAAGAGAGCCATGGACATACTCTTAGCCATCGTTGCCAGCATGGCGCTCATCGCGATTCCTGCGGCGATGATTTGGAGCATGATCGTCCACTTCCGCACGCCGGCGAGCAAACGTCCTTCGGGCGGCAGCAGGTCATCCGCCGTCGGCGCGGCGCTGCTGGAGCTTGATCGGCTCGCGGCTCGACCGTCGATCGAACACACCGTGGAAGCGCAACGTCAACAACCGCGGTTCGACGAGCAGTCAGATGATTAGACGGCAGGCGGCGATTTGAGAGGGACGAATCAGTCGCCCGGTCCGCGCCGCTGATCGCGCTTGCGCCGTCGCAATTCGCGTTCGCGTTCTTTCTTGAGCTGCGCCCGCTCCTTCGGCGTGAGCCGCTTGCCCGTGCCGAGTTTTTTCTTTCCAAGCTGCCCATCGGGATTGGTTGCCATGCTGCTTTGCAGTTGGTTCACCATCTTCATCCGCTCGCGAATGCCTTTGCCAGCCATGGCGGTCATCATCTGGCTCATCGCGTCGAACTGCTTGACCAGCTCGTTCACTTCATGCGGTTCGACGCCAGCGCCCGCGGCGATGCGGCGGCGCCGGCCCTGGTCGATCACCTTCGTCGGATTCCGCTTCTCCTCGGCCGTCATCGAGTCGATGATTCCCCCGAGGCGCTTGAACTCCCCTTCGTGATCGACGTCTTCCATCTGCTTCATCAGGCCGCCCATGCCCGGGATCATGCCCATGATCTTCTGCATCGGCCCCAGCCGGCCGATCTGGTTCATCTGCTTGCGGAAGTCGTCGAGCGTGAACTCGCCTTTGCGGAGCCGCTCCTCCTGGCGGAGCATTTCATCCTGGTCGAACTCGCGCTGCGCCTTTTCGACCAGCGTGAGGATATCGCCCTGGCCGAGGATGCGGCCGGCCATGCGGTCCGGGTGGAACTCCTCGAGTGCATCGAGATGCTCGCCGACGCCGATGAACTTGATCGGCACGCCGGTGACGTGCTTCACCGAGAGAGCGGCGCCGCCGCGAGCATCACCGTCGAGCTTCGTGAGGATGACGCCGTCCAACTCCAGCGCGTCGTTAAATGCTTTGGCGCTGTTCACCGCGTCCTGGCCGGTCATGCTGTCGATCACCAGCAGCACCTGGTCGGGCGACGCCTGGCGGTCGATCCGCTTGAGCTGCTCCATCAGCTCGTCGTCGATGTGCAGCCGGCCGGCGGTGTCGAGAATCAGCACATCCGCGGCTTGTTTCTTCGCTTCGGCCATCGCCGCCCGCGTCACGGCCACGGGATCCTTCTCCGTGCGATTGGAGAAGACCGGGATGCCAAGCTGATCGCCGATGATGTGCAGTTGATCGATGGCCGCGGGACGCTGCAGGTCGCACGCCACTAACAACGGCGACCGGCCGGCCGACTTGAGCATCCGACCCAGCTTACCGCTGCTGGTGGTTTTGCCGGAGCCTTGCAGGCCGCACATCATCAGCACGGTAACGTCGTTGCGGCCCTTCAGGTGCAGCGAGTGATCGACCGGCCCCATCAACTCGATGAGGGCCTCATAGACAATGCCGACAATCTGCTGGCTGGGGTTGAGCGACTTCAGCACCTGCTCGCCAACAGCTTCGTCGGTCACCCGCTTCATGAAGTCGCGGACGACCTGGAAGCTAACGTCGGCCTCCAGCAGCGACCGCTCGACAAGCTTTAGCCCGTCGCGCATGTTCGCTTCGGAGAGCTTGCCTTGCCCGCGAAGGGTTTTGAAGGCGGAGGACAGGCCGTCTTGGAGGGCTTCAAACATGGGCTCGATGCTAAATTCTGAACGCTGGAATACGGGAAGGAACAGAATTTTAGCCGAATGCCGGCACGCGGGGCAGGGCGTTGTTAAATAGCCCGCCCATCCTGGGCCGGTGCATAACGCACAGGTGAAAGTGTCGCGGCGCGACGCTCAGGCCCAATTTGAACCCGGCCAGGTCTCCGCAGGCGACTCGCCGTGGCGAGATGGCCGGGCTATCTGTTGGCGAAACGCTTGGCCTGAGCGGCGATATCGACGCCGACCGCATCGCTCCATGCGGCGAGCAGCTTGCGGAATATGGCCCCGGGCTTGCCGGCGCCAATCGGCTCGCCGTCTTGATGGACGACCGGTTGAATGCAAATCGACGTGCTGGCGATGAACGCTTCATCGGCAGCGGCGAGTTCGGCCGGCGTGATATCGGCCTCCGCGTGCGGAATGCCAAGCTCATCGGCGAGCTCGAACAGCATCTGCTGGCTGATGCCAGGCAGCACGCTCTCAAGCTTTGGCGTAAGAAGTCCACTGTCCTTGTAGTAGGCGACAATGTTCGCGGTCGAAGCTTCGCCCACAAAGCCGCGCTCGTCCAAAAGCACCGCCCTAGCGCCCGGACATTTGCGATCAGCTTCCTGATCCGCCAGGTAGTAGTGCATCCGGCTGCGGCATTTAAGCTCCGGCGGCCAGCAATTCGCTGGCACCTGCCGGACGTCGGTAATGCAGATATCCACGCCCGTTTCAAACTTGCGCGCCCACGCCGCGAAGGGCAGGGGACCGCCGTGAATGCACACCGTCGGCGCCGCGGCGCCGCTCGTGTGGCCAGGGGTGAGAAACACTGTGATTGTCCAGTCATCGCCCGGAGCAATCAACGATCCGTTGCGCTCGATGAACTCGTCGAGCGCCGAAGCCACTTCGCTGGTCAGCTCGGCGGCGTTCCAGTGTACGATGCGCAGCGAGTGCCGCAGCCGCTTCAAATGCTGCTCGACGCGGAACGGCTTGCCGGCGAACGTGCGCAGCCGCTCGACCACGGTCGCGCCCAGCGTGAAGCCCAGATCGTCGACCGACAGGCACAGCCCACGCACGTCGATCCATTTGCCGTTGAGATACGCTTGTCCAAGATTCATCCGCACAGTATGGCGTGAAATTCCCCTCCCTTGAAGGGAGGGGCTAGGGGAGGGATTCGCGACAGTTCCATGCGAGAAGAATTTGAGGGCAATCGATGGCGATAGCCCCTCACCTAACCTCTCCCCTGAAGGGAGAGGGATCAGACGGCGCGCACTCCAGCGAGTCAAGCGTAGCATTTTTTCAACGTCCGCGCCGGCGGCGCGTTGCTCGAAAAAATCACGCGTTTCATTTGCACATCATTGGCCGTGGGGTAGAGTTGCGTGACCTACCGCTTTGCCCTCCTGAAGCAAGGCACCCCTCCCCACCTTCTTTGGCGCATCCGCTTCAATGCGCTTGTAGCGGAGAACCGATCATGAGGAAGCTGACGATTCTTTTGGCCGTCGCGTCGCTGGCGGCCTCCACCAGCGGCTGCTGCGTGTGCGGCCGGATCCGCAATTTGTTCCACAAAGGCTCGCCGTGCGGCACGACAACCGTGGCCCCTGCGGTGCTCGGGGCGCCGCTGGCGATGGGTACGCCCATCCAGCAGCCGATGATGACCGCCCCCATGTCGGCGCCGATGATGGCCGCCCCGCCAGTCTGCTACGAGCAAGCGCCGATGTGCGTCCCCGCGTGCGTCCAGCCCTGCGATCCGTGCGATCCCTGTGGCGGTGTGGCGACCGGCTATGCCCCCGCGGCGGAAGGCTGCGGCTGCGGCGGGGCCGCCACGATGGTCACGCCTGGAGTCCAAGTTCAGATTCCGGCCGGAACAGTTGTTCCAAGCCCACAGCCTGAATAATCGACCGCGGGTCATCAATAATTCGAACGAGCGATTCAAGCCGCTCGGCCGCGCCATCCTGAACGCGGCCGGGCGGCTTTGAGTGTTTTGGCGCCTTGGAAGTTTCCGACAGGAATGCGGCTAAGCCGCAAGCGGTGTCCGACGCGGCCAATTCGCCTGTCGCTGAGAGGCGGGCTATGCTGGTTATGTGGCGAATTCGTTCCGCAACCCCTGCGTGGGAATGATGATGGTTGGCTTTTGGATGCATGGTCTTGCGCGCGTGACCGGCGGTGCGATTTTGGGCACTTGCCTTACGATTTCCGGCGTGGCAAACGCCGCGGACGCCCCGGCGGTTCAACCTGCCGAGCCTGATCCGGCAGCCGTCCGCTATGGGCAGGCGATTTCCACGCGGTATCGCGTCGGTGCGAAAATCACGGCCAACGGCGGCGACGTGCGAGACATCTTCATGATGGTCGCCGTTCCGCTCGAATGTGCGGAGCAGGAAGTGCATCTCTTGGAGGAAGACTATTCGCCGCAGATCGAGCAGGTCGATTTTCGCACGCTGCCGACGGACAAGCGAGCCGAGCCTGGCGCGCGGCAGATGCTCATCAGCCTCTCGCAGCTCGCGGCGGGGCAGGAAGCGCACGCGTTGGTCACGTTTGAAGTCGTGACCAGGGCAATCCTTCCGCCCGAGCAGACCGACTCGCTGAAGATACCCACGAAAGTGGACCGCGAGTTGAAGCCGTTTCTGACCACCAGTCCGTACATCAACGTCGGCCACCCGAAGGTTCGCGCCGCGGTGAAGGAGGCCTTGGCCGCGGCTGAAAAGGGCGAGAACGACGAGCCGGCCGCCAACGGCGCGGCTGATGAAAAGTCGAAGCCGGCCTCAGCGGCGGATGCCAGTAATCAGCCGGCGACGCCGGTCGAGAAATCTGAGAACGCCAAGGAAGCGAAGAAGCCAGAGAGCGCGGCCAGCGGTTCCGGCGCGCTCACGGATTGGAAACGCGTCGAGGCGCTGTACGACTACACCCAGAAACACATTGGCTACGAAGCCGGCGCGCCGGACAAGTCCGCCTTGCAAACGCTCGAGGACGGCAAGGCCGATTGCCACGGGCTGGCGGCCTTGTTCGTCGCGATGTGCCGGACGAACAAAGTGCCGGCCCGCATGGTGTGGGTGGACGGCCATCAGTACGCCGAGTTCTGCCTGGTGGATGAGCACAACAAGCCGCACTGGTATCCGGTGCAGTCGGCCGGCACGCGGGCTTTCGGCGCGATGCCCGTGCCGAAGGTGATCCTGCAGAAGGGCGACAAGTTCATCGTGCCTGAACGGCGTCGCGAGCAGCTTCGTTACGCCTCGGACTTCACCACGCTCAAAGCCGCGCCGGGCAACAAGCCGAGCGTCAAGTACGTCCGCGAGCAGCTGTGACAAATAGCCGAGCCATCCTGGCTCGACGAACCGAAAGCCTTTCGGCGGCATCGAAAAACGGGGGGCGCGCTCCGGCCAGGATGGCCGGGCTATTTGGATTCAGCGAGCAGTTCGTCCAGGGTTCGCTCGACGCCGTCCAGTTGATCGCCGGCCCAGGACTGCCGGGCTCGGCCGTCGGGGCCGAAGACCACGAGCACCGGTATCGAGTAAATGTTCAGCTCGCCCATCACGCGGCCGGCGCCGTAGCCGATCGGCCAATCGAAATTCCGCATCCGCGTGACGAAGCCTTTGATGCTCGGCAGGTCGGCCGCCGTCTCGTCGGTCAGGCTCACGAACTCGACGCCCAGCGGCCGGTAGTGCTCGGCGACCTTGGCGATGCGGGGAAACACGTCGCGGCAGGGGCCGCAGTAGCTCGCCCAGAAATCGACGACGACGATCTTGGCCGTCGGGTTGAACGATTCGCCCTCAGGCACGTTCA
>JAICUM010000195.1 GCA_025935855.1 Pirellulales bacterium
CCTTTCTCCGGCGTGTCAACGTACTGGCCATTGACCTTCCAATCTTCCTTGGCCTGCTCGCCGGCTTTGCCGGACAGAGAGCCCTTCGTCACGCTGGCGAACATCTTGCGCAGATCCGGGTCCATGTCCGGAAACCACGTCTCGTCGCCATACGTGTACGCGTTGCAGTGGTACAGAAATGCGTGCTCCATCTCGTCGTAGCCCTGGGCATTCGGCAGCGCGTAGTCCGCCTCGCCCAGGTGCCATTTGCCCGTGAAGTAGGTCTTGTATCCGGCAGTCTTAAGCACCGAGGCCAGCGTCCACTCCGCCTTCGGCAGACCGCCCCCCTGGCCTTGGAACGCCACGGTCGTCATACCGCTACGATTGGGAATGCGACCCGTCTGAATGGCCGCCCGGCCCGGCGTGCAACTCGGCTGCGCATAGAACGAAAAGAACGTCATCCCCTCAGCCGCCATCCGATCGATGTTGGGCGTCGGCATTCCGCGCCCCTCGCCGCCGCCATACGGGCCAAGATCTCCATAGCCCGTATCGTCGGACACGATGAGAAGAATGTTTGGTCGTTTTTCCTGAGCCCACGCGTCAGATACGCCAACCGAAGCACAAACCACGACTGCACATAGCAATTTGATTGCGCGCAAAAGTTGGATCGAGTTCCACATGACCATTCTCCTCTTGTAGGGGCGCCAAGGGGCCTGTTGCCGACATCTCTCCCTGCGCATTCACCACAGCTACGCGAAAATGTCATCCGCGAAGAAGTCAACATCCAGACAACCGCATCTGCACGGGAAGACACGCCGTTTCAGGCGTGGAAATCGGAGTTCGGCTCGTCCCTCGAATCGCTTCTCTGCGACGACCACAACATGAAGAAGGCCGTCAACCGTGCAAAGGCCGAACTCGACCGACATGTTAAAACATCTACCCGGGAAGTCAATTACCAAGGAGCCCTCATCGACGCTTATTTCGTCCCATTCTCACTAGCGTCAACTATGAACATCGAGTCTTTCGATGCTCAAATCTTGGAGCGGCGGGTCCGATTTCCCGCGTGACTCGGCTGCCAAGCAATTTACGCGCCTAGAATCGCATGCCGACGCCGGCATTGGAGAAGAAGTTCGCCGCATCGTGGCTCACTCCCCAGCCCACGCGAATGCCGACTTCGAGGTCGGGCGTGATGAGATAGTGAACGCCCGGGCTGATGTAGGATTGGCTTAGCTCGTTGGCCAGGCCGTCGGTGAAAATGCCAAAGTATTCGAGGTGGGCGGTCCAGTTCTCGAAGAGTTCCGCCTTGAGCACGGTCGACGGCGCCCAGCGATTAAAGTTGTCTCCTTCCACCGCGCCGTCACCATAGCGAATCGCGGAATCCCACTGCCAGCGTTCCGCGAGAGTCCAGCCCCAAGCATACGTGGCAACCAGGTGCGTCGCCGTCTCCTTGCCGCTCGTCGGCGTATTCCCCTGTAGGATCGCCACGCTCCGCGGTACCCAGCCATCTTGCTCCGTCAGCGCGGCTTTGAAGCCGTATGAAAGCCGCGTATCCGTCTCGATGCCTTCCCCTTCAAGGTCGTCGATATCGCCGCCCGAGGTGGACACCGAATTCGACGCGCCCCCCACTTCGTAGTTCGCTCCCAACCGCAGCTCCAGCCAATCGCTCACGCCATAGCGGCTAATGAGCTCAGGAAAGCTGTGCGTTTCAGCCACATCACGGTTATCAATGAACGAATAGGCGCTCTCCACAATCAACCGCTCGCGCCCGGCGACCGTCGTGGCTGGCGTGAATGAATCGCGGTCGGTTTCAATGTGGTCACCCTCGCCTTCTTGTCCCGCCGCGTTGGAGGCAGCGATCGCGATGCTGGCAGCAAGTAGGATGGCAAGGAATCGCATCTCGCGCAACTATCGAAAGGTTGAATCGCCCAACGCCCCAATCGATTCCTTCGGCACTTCTCCGGCTCAACGTAAGACCTACAGCCCCCAGTCGGCACAATCAAACTATCTCCATGGCGCGATCGTGCCCGTCTTGCGACCATGTTCCGTGGCCCAATTCCGCGCCTTGATAATGAACAGGAGTTCATGTATACTAAGCCGCGAAAAAAACGCCATCAGCTCTTTGATAATTTGACTCCAAGAAACGTGGCGCTTGCGCGAGCGGTCGCCGTGCGCGCTCAGCCCGTAATGAAATCTGTCGCGACAAAACTGATTTTACGCTTAGAAAACAGCGCCTAACTTCCATGCCCGCAAGGACTAGGAATTCTGTCACCAAAAACCAGCCTCCGACAAATGACGACACTCACCACTCACCATCCAGCAGCCCTTCTCGCCGAAAGCTGACTGCCAACAGCGAAGAGCCGACTTTTGGCACTTATGGACTTTTTTCAAGAAATCCAAAATCCAAAATGTTCCCGCTGCGATCCAATACGAAATCAGCCCGCCGCCGCCGAGCGAAACTGTCAAGCCATGTTTCATGGCCACCCATTTGTGAGCACTGAAAATGAGTTTTTCGCGATGCACATCCATAATCCAAAACCCGCGTCGCCCGGCAACGCAATCAGCCAAGGTTGCCAAAGGTCAACACATCGCCCACAGCGCCGTTGTCTGCAAGCAACGCTCGCGTCTCACGTGTGGCGTTTTCGCAACAACGCCTGCTCCGCCGCTTGGGGCTTAGCGGCCGTTCGCCTGCCTACACTCCACCCATGGCCTACAATTTCACAACCACCGAACGCCGCGAGCGCACGGTACGTACATTGCACTCGTCGGCAGAAGCGTTCGCGCGGCGTGCTGTCGCCGACCGCTTGCGAGCTTTTCCCAGATCGTAAACCTTTCCCAGACTGAAATTACCGCCAAATAGCCAGTCAGCCGCGGAGAATCGTTGCCAACCGGCTATCCCGCAGAGTAAACCTGATTGTTGGGGATTTTCCCGAGTCGGCTTTCAGACGCGAATAGCATGATCTCCTCGTCCTTTATTGCGAGAAGGTAAAAACATGACCCACTTGTCCAAATGGACCCTGATGCTGTCGGCCGCGCTCGGCGCCACGCTGCTGACCAATGACGCGAATGTCATGGCGCAATGCGCGACCTGCGTGACGCCGCCGACCGTGGCCTATTCGCCGGTTGTCGCCGCTCCCGCGGTCGCCACGCCGACCGTCGTCCGCACGGGTTGGTATCCCGGCTATTGGATCGACCGCATGCGGATCAATCGCTGGACGACCGGCTACGCGCCGACGTACACCGCCGCGTACGCTCCGACCTATACCGCGGCGTATGCTCCCGCCTACACCGCGGCGTATGCCCCGGCTTACACGGCTTCCTATGCTCCGGCGTACACGGCTTCGTATGCTCCGACGTACACCGCGGCGTACGCACCAGCGGTGAGCTACTCGGCGTCGTACGCGCCGTATGTCACTTCGTATGCTCCGTTGCAATCGGCAGTCGTCACCGCGGCGTATGCTCCGGCGGTGACCAGCGGCTGCTCCAGCTGCGGCGGAACCGCGATTACCACCTCGTACGCACCTTCGACGGTCTATCGGCCAGTTGAAGTGGCGCCGGTGGTGGATACCGTCGTGGCGCCAGCGTGCTCGGCTTGCTCAGCGTCAAGCTGCTCAAGCTGCTCGTCCTGCGCCGATGGCGCGACGCAGGCGATCTACACGCCGGCAAGCACCGTAAGCTCCGCCTGCTCGTCCTGCGCTGCCGAGGCCAGCCAGCCAACCTTTACTCCGCCAGTTCAAGGTTCAACCCCCACTCCAACCCCAGCTACGCCTAAGCCCGAGTTGCCAAACACGCCGGTCCCTTCCACCTCTGGCTACCCAGCGACTGGCTCGACAGGGGCGACCGGCAGCAGCGCACCTGGAACGGGCGCCGCAGCAACTCAAGGAACGCCAAACGGTCAGTCGCCCGCGGGGCAAAGCGCGAATCCTCCCGCCCCGTCGCCGCAACCTGACGACGGCGGCGTCGAGGCCAATCCAGCAAAAGACAAAGCGGCTTCGTTCGAGGCTCCGCAACTGTTCGGCCCGTCCAACGACAAGGTCGCTCACCGACCGACCGTTGACGTTCACAACGCGGTTTACCGTCAACCAGTTCGCAACACGAATGTGAGCACAACGACCGTCGCGAAGCCTGCCGCCGTCGCCAACGGCTGGTACGGCATCGCCGACCGCTAAACGCAATCTAAAAGACCCAGCGCCTCCGCCGCGTTCGTCGCGGCGGAGGCTTTTTTATGCTCATTAACCTCCATCGGTTCACTGTCCGCTGACCCCTGGCCCCTCCTCCCCTACACTAGGGGCATGAACAACCGCGAAATCGCCGCCGTCTTCGAGCAGGTCGCCGACTTGCTGGAATTCCAAGGCGCCAACCCGTTTCGCGTTCGGGCTTACCGCAACGGGGCCAAGAAGATCAGCGAGCTGAACGAATCGCTCACCACGATCGCGGCCGATCCAAAGCGGAAGCTCACCGACATCGCCGGCATCGGCAAGGATCTCGCCGATCGCATCTGCACGCTCATCGATACCGGCAGCCTGCCGATGCTCGAAGAATTACAGCGTGAGATTCCGTCCGGCGTTGTCCAGCTTTCGCGCATCCCCGGCGTTGGTCCGAAGAAAGCGGTTGTCCTGCAACGTGAACTCGGCATCAATTCGCTCTTGGAGCTGCGAGCCGCCTGCGAGGAACAGCGAGTTCGCTCGCTCAAAGGCTTCGGCGCGAAAACCGAGGACGCGATTCTGAAAGGCCTGGCCATTGCCGAAGAGGCCGGCGCCCGCATGCGCTGGGCCGATGCCGACGTCGTCGTGCAGAATTTGCTGGAATACATGCGCGGCGCGGCCGGCGTTCGCCAAATGGAAATGGCCGGCAGCTACCGCCGCGGCCGCGAGACGATTGGTGATTTAGACCTGCTGATCGACGCCGCCGACGGCGCCTCAGCGATGGAACGGCTTGCGGACCACTTGCAAGTCGAGCAAGTCGTCGGCCGCGGCGACACAAAAATGACCGTCCGGCTCGCATCCGGCTTGCAAGTGGACCTGCGCGTCGTGCCGACGGAGTCGTTCGGCGCCGCGCTGCAGTATTTCACTGGTTCCAAGGAGCACAACGTCGTCGTTCGCGGGCTCGCCAAGCAGCGCGGATTGAAGGTGAACGAGTGGGGCGTGTTCCGCCTACCAGCCGGCGCCGCCGATTCCGACGCAAAAGGCGAGTACATCGCCGGCCGCACGGAAGACGAGGTCTACGCGGCCCTCGGCTTGCCCTGCTTTCCGCCGGAAATGCGCGAGGCCCGGCAGGAATTCGTCCTCGCAGCCGGCGAACTGCCGAAGCTTATTGAACTATCCGACATCCGCGGCGACCTGCACATGCACACGACCGCCAGCGACGGCCAGCAATCGATCGACGACATGGTGGTCGCCGCCCGGGCGCGAGGCCTAGAGTACATTGCGATCACGGATCACTCGAAACGAGTTTCCATGGCACACGGCCTCGACGCTGACCGGCTCCGGCGGCAATGGCGCGAAGTGGATCAGGTCAATCGCCAGGTGGAAGACATCGAGGTTCTCAAAGGCGTTGAGTGCGACATCCTCGAAAAAGGGGGCATGGACCTGCCCGACGACGTGCTGGCAGAAGGCGACTGGATCATAGCCAGCCTGCACTACGGGCAAAGCCAGTCCCGCCAGCAAATTACCGAGCGGCTGCTGGAGGCGATCGAGAATCCCTATGTACACATGATCGCTCATCCCACCGGCCGGCTCATCAACCGCCGCGAGGCGTACGACGTAGACATGGATCAGGTGCTCGCCGCCGCCGCCCGGCACGGGAAGATGCTGGAGCTGAACGCCAATCCGGCGCGGTTGGACTTGCACGACGTTCACTGCGCCGCCGCGAAGGCGCTCGGCATTCCAATTGTCATCAACACCGACGCCCACAGCGCCAGCGGGATGGACGTCATGCGTTACGGCATTCTCCAAGCCCGCCGCGGCGGATTGACTGCGGCCGACGTTGCTAATACCCAGCCGTGGCCCGAATTTAGCAAGCTCATCGCGGCACCGCGCTAACGCAATTGTTTTAACGCCCGGTCGAGCCGGCGTTGCGCTGCTTCTAAATCGATGCGGATCAACAGGAAACGCTTCTGCTGGCTTGTGGAGCCGGTCAGGAGTTGCACGCTCGGCTTGGTAATCCCAAATAGATCGGCGAGCACCTCGGCGACGGCCCGATTCGCTTTGCCTTTTTCGGGCGCAGCCGAGACGTCGACCCGTAAAGCGCCGTCGTGTTCACCGGCGATTCCCGTACGGCGGGCGCCCGCCCTGACTCGCACGGGTAGGATAGTGCCGTCCGGTCGCGATTCCAAAGCAATCACCGCGGCAGTCCCTCGAACAGCATTGAACCGATGCGGACAATCGTGGCGCCTTCAGCAATGGCCGCCTCAAAATCGCCGCTCATGCCCATCGAAAGTTCCGAAAGCTCGACGCCCGGCGGCGCTTCGCGATTCAACGAATCTCGCAACTCGCGTAGGGCGGCAAAGTTCTTGTGTGCGGTTTCCGCGCCGCCTTCCAAGGCTGCCATCGTCATCAAGCCGGCGACACGCACTCGCGGATATTGTGGTAACACGGGCAAGAGCCGGCGTATGTCCTCGGCCGTCAGCCCTTGTTTCGCGGATTCGCCGGAACAGTTGACCTCCAACAAGACTCGCGGCTGAAGCTCCAGAGTTTCCGCCTGTTCGTCGATCTCGGCAATCAGACGCTCACTGTCAACGCTGTGAATGAGCTTCACCATGGGCAAAGTACGGCGGACCTTGTTGCGTTGCAGCCTGCCGACGAGATGCCAACTGGCGCCGGCAAGTTCCGCCGCCGCTGCTTTGGCCCACAGCTCCTGCGGTCGGCTTTCGCCAAGATCCTGGCAACCAGCGTTGAGGAGCAGGCCCGCCGTTGCGGCGTCCACGTACTTTGAGACGGCGACGAGCTTGATATCGCTCGGCTGCCGGCCGACCTTAGTGGCTGCGGCGGCGATTTGGTCGTTCACCCGCGCGACATTGTCAGCGATGATCTGCCGGGGATCGCGCATGGCCGCGCTTCGAGCTCTTAACCTTCAATTTCCAACAGCGGCACCACCTCGCCGCTCGGCGCCTTGAAGCCGGCGACGACGCACTCGGACGATGTGTTCTGCCCCATAAAGGTGCGATTGGCGCGGGGACCTTGCGATCGGTAGTAAATCCACTGGTCACTGCCCGATTGCATGCGGTAGCTGACGGCGACGTCCGCGGATTTGATCGACAGGGCTTCCGCCACGGTCAGTTGCCGCCACGTGCAGGGGAGGGCGGACCGCGTCGGGCAGAGGTCGATAAACAGCGGGCACGCCAGACTGTGGCCATAGTTTTTTTGCATGAGCCGCACGGCATTGCTCGCAAGCGATAGCTCGCCCATACGAGGGTCGACGCGCCATTCCGGCAGAGCCACGGGGAGCAGGCGCGAACGGGGGGCGCCGTCCATCAGCACGGCATCGCGCGTTTCGCCTTCGCCGCAGAATAAAAGGCCGGCGCCGAGCGGCAGTTGCCAGGAATGTTCCAGGGCCGCCACTTCTGAATGCTGAACATGATCCGCGAGCAGTAGGAATTTGTCGCGATGGGCCAGCAAGACCTGCCGTTCCAGACGAGCGCCGCCTTCCAATAGCATCGAGAATTCGGCGTAGTCAACGTCCTTGTCGCTGAACCAGCAGAGCTGCTCCCACGTGTCCTTGGGCTGGAGCACCTCGCCGTTGATTCTCGATTCAAAACCGACCGGGCCGCAAAAGAGCCGGCGGTTGGCGGCCCAAACGTCGAGCCGCATGGCCGGTTTGGAGTAATCGACGGCAATCACGGCGGACTCTGGGTTCCAGCCGGTTCGCATGATGGTCAGGCAAGACCATTCGCAGTTGTCGGAGGCCTTCGGCGGCTTGCGAGCGGTTTTGAACTTCTTAACTTCTGAATCCACTTGCACGAAGAGCTGTTCCGCGGCCGCAGCATTTTTCCGTTTTTTCTTGCCGCTAAGCCGCAGCGCCGCGGTTAGGAAGTCCGCTTCAATGGCGTTCGAGCCTGGGCTTAGAACCGCCGTGCCGTCCGCGGCGGACCAGCGAAGGGCTTGCTCGACGACATACTCGTATTGCCGCTCGGCCGGCTTGGGCCAGCGCAGCTTCTTCGAGGTTGAGCCAATGGCGCGGCAGCGTGTCCAGCAAGCCAGCAGCGGCCGCAGCAGATGAAGTTGGCTGGCGCGCGGCAGGCCGCGGCCGTTGAGCAGTTCGTGCATGCCCTCGGCGAGCCGGTCGAGCGCCGGCC
>JAICUM010000580.1 GCA_025935855.1 Pirellulales bacterium
CGTACGGCAACTGCAGCGGAAACTCAAACGGCGGCTCCTCGCCCTTCTTCTTCGCCGCCGCCCGGCGAGCCGCGTAGTCGCGCTCCCACTTGTCGAGCTCGGCCTGCTCCTTGTCGGTCATCGGCCGCAGCACCCAGGGCTTGGCCAGCAGCGACTCCCAGTCGTGAAAGTTCGGAAGCTCCTCCTTGATCGTCGGGGCCAGCGGACCGACGGCCAGCCGCAACATCGGCTCAGCCGAGAACGCGACCGTCGTCCGCCCAGTCGCCGGGTTGTACGCCAGCTTCTTCGTTCCCTCGCGCCAAAAGTGCCATCCCGCGCACAGCCGCAGCAGCACCAGCGCGATGATCAGCCCCGTGGGAATGTACGCGACCCGTCGCACCGGGACGACTGCCGCACGTTCAGCGGATGTGGCCATGGAACTCGGCAAGCGAGGAATGTCAAAATCAAAGGCGGTGCGCGAGAGACGCGCGGGCAAGTCGCCACAAGGACGCCAGCAAGCTCCACCCGAAGAGTGCAGCTTAATACCTTCCCAGCCGCCGCGGTACCGCTATTCTACGGCAGAGCCACTCGCGTCTCTAGGTCCGTAAATAGCCCGACCATTCTGGTCGGACGATTTGCCTTCGACCTTGTCATTTTAGGATTCAACGCGCCGAGCCAGGATGGCTCGGCTATATAACGGATATGCGCATCGTCCTCTGCTACCCCGTCGAAGCCCGGCACCTCGCCAGCATCCAAAGCGTCTGGCCCGAGGCCGAAATCATCGACGCCGGCCAGGAGCGCATCGCCGGCGAGCTCCCGGAAGCCGACATCTATTGCGGCCATGCGAAGGTCTCCGTCCCCTGGGACGAAACGGTTAGCCGCGGCCGCCTCCGCTGGATTCAATCCTCCGCCGCCGGCCTCGACCACTGCCTAGTGCCCAGCGTGGTCGCCTCGGATATTACCGTCACCAGCGCCTCCGGCGTGCTCGCCAAGCAAGTCGCCGATCAGACGCTTGCCCTACTGCTCGGCGTGCTGCGAAACCTGCCCACCTTTTTCCACGCTCAGCAAAAGCACGAATTCATCCGCCGGCCGACGCGCGACTTGCACGGAGCCCGAGTCGGCATCATCGGCCTCGGCGGCAACGGCCGCCGCTTGGCTCGCGTCCTCAAAGCATTCGACGCCACGATCTACGCGACCGATTGGTTCCCCGAGCACGCGCCGCCCTTCGTCGACGAAGTCCTGCCCGCCGACGCCGTGGACGAACTCATCAGCCGCGTCGACATCCTCATCCTCGCCGCACCGCTCACCGAGCACACCCGCCACATGATCGACGCCCGCCGGCTGAAGCTGCTTCCCCCCGACGGCGTCCTCGTCAACGTTGCCCGCGGCCCGCTGGTCGTCGAGCGCGACTTGGTCGAAGTCCTCACCAGCGGCCACCTCTGGGGCGCCGGCCTCGACGTGACCGAAGAAGAACCGCTGCCCACCGACAGCCCGCTCTGGGACGTGCCGAATGTCATCATCACGCCGCACGTCGGCGGTCAGCGCAAGAGTCGCATTGACGACATGACCGAGCTTTTCTGCGAAAACCTGCGCCGCTACCGCGTTGGCAAACCCCTCATCAACCTCGTGGACAAACGCCTGGGATTCCCGGAGCCCGGCGCCATTCTCGACCAAGCGTAGTCATCTCGCTGGAGCGAGAGGAAAGCTTCTCGCGGAGCGAGAAGCCTACACTTGCGCCCTTTCCGAACTGGACCTTTTGCCGCACAACCGCTTAAGATAGTAGGGTGCGAGGCGGCCAGCATCAGCGCGTCCGCCCACGCCGCGAGCTGGGTGTTGCCGGCCATGAATGAACGGATTCATGGGCGCGGCAGCAGGGGTTGTGACCGCCCGCCGCGACTCCTCTCAAGAAGGAATTCCATGAACCCGTCGACCACCATCATCCAAGGCACGCGGACCATCACCTTCGGCGGCCATGAACCGAAGCGCTGCCCGACCGATCTCTACGACCGTTACGAGCAACTCCTTGAAGGCCAGCATCTCGGCTGGACCGAGCACCTCCGCTTCCGCCGCCTGCTGGGCACCGGCGGCCAGGGCGTTGTCTACCTCAGCGACCGCCGCGGCTGCGACGGCTTCACCCTGCCCGTCGCGCTCAAAGTCTTTTCGCCCGAACGCTTCTCCAGCGAGCAAGCCTACGACATGGCGATGGGCCGCATCGCCCAGGTCGCCTGCAGCGTCGCGAAGATCCAGCACGACTCGCTGCTCGACGTACAAAACTTCATCGAGCGCAACCGCATCCGCATCATGGAAATGGAATGGGTGGACGGCTACGACCTCGACCGCTTGCTCACCCCCGCGATGCTCGCCCGCGTGCAACAGCGCGTCAGCCATCGCCGCTGGGAATACATCAACAACGTCATCGTCACCGCTGGCCCCGTGCGCCCACGGCTCAAGGCGGGCATCGCCGCGTCGATCATCCGCCAATGCCTGTCGGCCCTCGCCGCGCTGCACCGCGAAGAAATCGTTCACGGCGATCTCAAGCCGGCGAACATCATGGTCAAGCGCACCGGCTACGCGAAGATCGTGGACATCGGCTCCGCGCTGCACCTAGCGAACATGCCCGACCAGCGCACCTGCACGCCGCAGTACGCCGCGCCGGAAATGCTGGAGCGCAACGAGTTCACGCCGCGCTCCGACCTCGCGAGCCTCGGCTACGTGCTGATCGAAATCCTCGCCGGCCGCCCACTCTTCGCCGGCCTGAACAGCCTCGGCGAACTGCTCGAAGCCAAGTGGACGCTGCCCAAGCGCCTGGAGCGCATCCTGCCGGACGAAGTCGCCGACAGCGACCTCCTCATGACCATCTGCCGCCGGCTCACCAACCCCGACCCGCTGCTGCGCTACCACACGGCCGAAGACGCCAACACCGGCCCCGAAGGCCTCGCCGAGTTCCAGCGCACGCTCGTCATCGGCGACCTCTCCAGCGAATACGACAACGAGCTACGCGTCTGGCTCGAAGAGTTGGACTGATTCGCTCAAATGATCGAATGACTCCTACCACGCTGACATCGCGAATCGGCCCCGACGGCATTTTGACCGTCACGGTTCCCTTTACGCATGCCGAAGCCAATCAAG
>JAICUM010000315.1 GCA_025935855.1 Pirellulales bacterium
CGATGCGAAAGTTCCACTTCATCCTGCGGGCGGCGGCGCTGGTGATTTTTCCCGGCGGGTTCGGCACCCTGGACGAGCTGTTTGAAGTGCTCACGCTGCGGCAAACCGGCCGCATGCAGGAGATCCCGATCATCATGTACGGGATCGACTACTGGACGCGGGTGATCGACCTCGACACGTTGGCCGACGAAGGCGTGATCGCCGACCAGCACGTGCGGCTGGTGCGCTACGCCGATTCGCCGGAAGAGGCGTGGAAGATCATTGTAGAGTTTCATCGGTTAGGGCCTTAGGGCTGCAGGGCTTGGCAGCCTTGTGGGAGGGCGAAGCTCCTGCTGAGCCGGGCGCCGCGTACCCACTGCACGGTTCGGCAGGAGCCTCGCCCTCCCAGAGCTGAAAAATTGCCTTGTAACGCCGCGGCGGGTTTGCCGCTTCTTCTCTTGGCGGGTGCGATGCACGCCCCGGCCGGCCCTGCGGGCCAAACTCGCTCTCAGAACACCCACCATTGCCATGTTCACGCGCAAGAAACGATTCACGATGGAGCGCCTCGAAACCCGCCAGTTGATGGCTGCGGATACGGGCGCCGCGTTCAATTTCAATACGACGGTCGGTACGCCCGTGATTGACCATCTGCCGGTGGCGGAGGCCGTGTCGGTGGCCCGCATGCGGCCGACGACGCGGTTGGACTTCAGCACGCCAGGCGCACCGGACGACGGCATCGGCGATATCAAAGCGACGCTACTGGGCGGGAACTTGTATCTGAGCGAAGCCGATGGGCAGGCGGGGTTGGCGAACGGGCTGTCGATTACTCGGCTCGCCAACGGTCATATCTTGCTGACAGGGCAGGACCCGACGAACACGGGCGGGCCTGAGAGTTTGATCAACGGCCAGCACTCGATGGAGTTCGCGGTCACCGGAAGTTTGTTCGCGAACCTTGGCGACGGCGAAAACCAAGTCGTGTTCGGCGAAGGAACCGGCGGCTTGCCGACCTTTCAGGACGTGGCCGTGAGCGGCGGTTCCGGCGAGGACCGGATCATCATCAACGGCCTGGTGACGCGGGGCTCGGCGAGCTTCAACACCGGCGGCGGCGATGACTGGGTCTTTGTCAGCAATTCGCTCATCGGCGACGGCTTCGGCTACGACCAGCTCTCGGTGTACACCGGCGCGGGCGCTGATACGGTCACGATCAAGAACGGCACGCACGTCAACGGGTGGATCGACATTCAGACGTACGATTCGCTCAGCGAAACCGACGCCGACGTGGTGTACTTCGACACCGAGGCGTGGGCTTTGCGGGACGTGAACGTGCGGACCGGCGGCGGCGAGGACTTGATCCTCGGCACCATCGACAGCACGCCCACCGTGTTCTTCTCCGCGTTGGAGGTGAACGGCTCGCTGATCGTGGACACCGGCGCCGGCGCTGACCGCGTGTACCTCCGCGGCGTGAAGACCGGCGGCGACTTCCACGTGTACACGGGCGATGGCGCCGACGACGTAACGATCGACTTCAACTCGATCGAGAAGCTCGACGGCACGTACTTCATTCCGTCCGTCGGCGGGAACGTGGATATCCAGACGTACGACGCGCTGACCGAAGCGGACGCCGACACGGTTCGTATCTTCAACGAGCACGTGGCCGGCAGCGTGCTGGCTCGACTCGGCGACGGGAATGATTATTTCCAGATCACCTACGGCGACTACATTGGCCATGATCTGAATGTGGACATGGGCGCCGGCGACGACGTGGCGGACGTGGCGGTCTACGTGTGGGACCATCTGATGGTCCACATGGGTGACGGCAACGACACGCTGAACCTGGGCAAGACGTGGGCCTACCGGCTGATCGCCGACGGCGGCATGGGCTTCGACTCGCTGAAGACCACCGCCGATACGAAAGCGCAGAATCGCGACAACCTGAGCTGGGAACGGATCAACGGCCGGCCGACATGGCTGGACGACATCATCTTCGGCACTGGGAACGTCGGCGTGCTGACCAGGTCGCCGTGATTGAAGACGGGCCGGGGCAAAGGCCGGAGCGAGAGAACGCTCCGGTCTTTTTTCTTGCGCTAGGCGTATCGAGAACGCCGATAACTGTCGCCTCGCGTGCCCGTTGCATTTTTAGCGACAGAATTCTTAACCCTTATAGCAACCGACGTTAGGTGCAATATTGTCGCGGCAATTTCCGGTTTTTCGCGACAAAAACCGGCTCGTTGGGCGCGCAGCGCGACCGCTACGCCGGCGCGGCGCGATTGACTGAGTACGTTGCCAAAGAACTAAGTAACGTTTGTACAGTATTTCTGGGTCATTGTCAAGAGCCACGCGGCTGGTCCGGGAATTGCTGCCTTGGTAGGCCGCAGAGTTCAGTCACTTAGTCGAGGGCTAGACCATGTCGGTGAACGAGGAGGAGAAGTTCCGAGAATTGCTTCGCGATTTCGATGCGGCGATGTTGGTCACGCGGACGACGGAGGGGCAGCTTCGGGCGCGGCCGATGGCGGTAGCTGATGTGCAGCCGGGTGGCGAGCTGTGGTTCGTGACCGAACGGCATTCGGGCAAGATGGAGGAAATTGCCCGCGACGCGCACGTGAATGTCGTGATGCAGGCGACGCACAAATTCGTATCGATTAGCGGCACGGCGGCGCCGGTGGACGAGCGCCGGAAGGTCGCAGAGCTGTGGAACGAAGCGTGGAAAGTGTGGTTCCCCGGCGGGAAGGATGATCCGGGGCTGATCTTGCTACGCGTTCACGGCGACGCCGGCGAGTATTGGGATAACACCGGCACGGGAGGGATTAAGTATCTCATCGAGGCCGGCCGGGCGTACTTGAGCGGGACGAAACCAGACGTGGCGGGGGACCCGAAGGTGCATGGGAAGGTGGCGTTGTAACCGGCCCTAGGTGCGAGCATGTCTGCGCGATCGTGGACATTGGGGAGAATAGAACGTGCCGCATTCCAGATTACTTGGAACCGCAATCGGCTCCTCGTTGGCTTGCTATGTGGGCTTCGTAAGCTGCTTGATCGGCGGCGTCACCGATTCGCCGGGGACTCTTTTGGGGAAACGGGGACAAAGCTGACGACGCGGCCTTTGCGTTGGAGTTTCACGCCCGCGGGGCGGAGGAATCGGCCTTCGATGGCGTCCAGTTCGACGCCTTGGAGGCGCGGCTTGCAGGGTTTGTCGAGATCGACGCCGGCGTCGCGGAGCGTCTGTTCGTCAATGACGACTTCGTATCCGATTCTGGCGAGTGCGGCTCGGAGGTGTTCGATGCCTTCGGCGAGCGTTACGTCGCCTTTCATGTCGAACCGGACGCGATTGATGGGGATCGCCGTGGCCGTGCGTTTGGCGGCGATTTTTTCCAGGTCGGCAATGCGGGCGTCGATTTCGGCGTGCGACGTGGCCTCGGGCGACGACGCTTTGAGCCGCTTCAGGGACTGGATGGCTTGCGCCGCGTAGGCTGGTTGCTGACCGGCGGATTGCGAGCCGCTGCGATGGGCCAGCCGGTCGAGGCCGTCGGCGGTGAGGCGGAGCGATTGGAGCCGGCGGGCGTCGCGCGCGGTCTCCCAGGGGCGGGGTTTTCGCGCGGCGTAGTCGGCCAGGAGCTTCTTGGCAGACGTGGCCGCGGGGAGATCGGGCCAACGGTTGGCGATGCCTTCGAGGCTTGTCAGCGCGAGGTCGATTCGCGCGGGATCTTGGTTGGCGGCGAGTTCAGCTTGAGCGTCGGCCAGCGCGAGGGCTGACCACTGGGCCCGCGTCGGGGCGCCGGCGATTCGCGACGACGGCGACTGCTTCGCGGCGGCGCGGCGTTGGGCGAGGCCTTCCTCAAGCCAGTTAAAGGCGGCCTCGAATGTGTCTGGGCCGGGCATCGGATGGCCGTGATGCGGCAGGATTTGGGCGGCGGCTCGCACGCCCATGCCTTGCCACCAGGGTTGCGCGTAGTCGGCGACGAGCGGATAGACTGGGTCGTGGTCGCCGACGATCATGGCGATGCTTAGCCGGTCGCGGACGTGAAGGAGCGTGGCCTCGCGATCGATCGGCATGGCCGCGGCGCCAAACGCCGCGACGCCGCCGAAGTATTCGGGCAGCGCGAGGGCGACCTTGCACGCGACCTGGCCGCCGCCGGAGTAGCCGGCCAGATAGGTGCGATCGGGATCGACGTCGTAGCGACGACGAACATCGTCGAGGACGTCGAGCACGGCGCGCACGCGATGGGCAAGGGGCTTGCCGTTTCCCTGGTCGATGAGTTCGGCTAGCAGGACGCCGTGCGCCGCGCAGGTCGGTTCGCACAAGAGTTGTCCGACGGGTCGATCGGCGTGCGAGACGAAGATGACGAGCGAGTTTGGGCCGGGGGAGTTTTCCGGCGGCGCGTAGAGATTGTATTTCTGGGCGCGGGAGAGGTAGCCTTCGCTAAGTGCGGCCGGCGCTTCGACGGGGCTGGAGCCGAGGAGGGGAAACTTCCAATCGAGGCGTGATTCTTCGGCGACTTTGAGTCCGGTGACGGGGCACGGGTCTTGGGCGAGGGCGGGTAGGGGATAGACGAGGCCTAGCGTGAGGGCGGTATAGCAGCACGCGCAGATGCGGAGATAGGGCAGCGGGGCGGGTACTCCCTTGGTACGGGTGGCAGCGTCCGGAATCATGGAATGGGGTGCTGGATGCCTATAAAGAGGGCGAGCGGGTTTGCGCTCAACTCGTTATAGAGCGCTCGTGATCCGAACGCCAACTTCAGCGGTTTTGTCGCCCATCGCCATCTATGCGATGCTTGGGCTAGTCCCAGACGTAGCGATCGTCATATTCGACCTCATAACGATCCAGGAGGCGGCGAAATTCATCTTGGAAGGATTCTCGCGCGTGATGTTCACGTTGGTTGAGAATGTAGCGGACGAGGTCGTCGAGTTGCGATTGGCCGATGGAGAAGGCGCCGTAGCCGCCTTGCCACGCGAATTCGGCATATTGGGCGCCTTTGGATTTGATCCATTGTGATGAGTCTTGCTTCACCTGTTGGACAAGGTGGCTGACGGCCACGGTGCGGCCCAGTGAGCAGGCGATGTGAATGTGATCGTCGGCGCCGCCGATCTTGTGGGCGGGGCAGCCGAGCGTCTTGCAAGTTGTCGCGATGTAGCGGATGAGTTCTGGTTAGATGGTTTCGTCGATGAATGGTTGGCGATGTTTCGTGCTGAAGACGATGTGGAGGAGAATGTTGGAGAGGGATTGAGCCACGATGAGGCTCCTATCAGGGCCAGAGACACGGACGGATGAACGAGACGACGGGCCGCCGCCTCAATTGTGTCATCTGCAAGAAAAAGGCCTGAAAGGCCGCGCTATGATAGCCCAGGGCGAAGCCCTGGGGAAAGAAAGCGGATCGAATAATCCTCTTTAGCCCTGAAGGGGCGGGCTAATGTGTGCGAAAGGAATGATTAGCGCGCCCTTTCAGGGCTACGGATTCTCTGACGCGGCCGGGACCCAGGGCTTCGCCCTGGGCTATCATAGCGCGTCCCTTCGGGACTGAAATGCGAAGCCCTGACTTTCTTGGAGAGCCTCCACGAGGCGGTGGAGCACAAGGCTCGTCGCGCAGCTCACTTGCCGGCGTTTTGGCTGGGCGATCATAGTCCGTCCCTTCGGGACTGGAATGCGGTGGCCTTCACTCTCTTACAGAGCTGCCACGACGAGGTCCCCGACCTCGCTCGTCGTGTAGCCCATCTTGCCGGCGTTTTGGGATTTCATTTTTGTGCCGGTGACTTTCATGATGGCGTCCATCACGCGCTTGGCGGCCTTGGGTTTGCCCTGCTGATCGAGCAGCATGCTCACGGCGTTGATGGCGGCTATC
>JAICUM010000167.1 GCA_025935855.1 Pirellulales bacterium
GGCGGCGGTCGCGGCGGCGGGTTCAGCGTCCCACCTGAGAAAACGATCCGCATTGACGTGCCACTGGTGTGTCTTGATCACGGCCTCCGCGAACCCTCGCCCGCGAAGCCATACGCCATTCGGCCCATTGAAAACTATGTGAAGGACCCGGCGGTCATCGAAATCGTCGCCGCCTATGCCAATGGCGATGTGCCCGAGGCCGTGGCCCAAGCAGCCGTTTGGAACCTCGAAAGCCATGTGAGCTGGGGCGCCCTCGCGGCCAAACTAACAGGCACCGAACGCTACGCCGTCCGCGATCCGTACTTCAGCCGCGACGAAATCAAGGCGGCCATGTCGCTTGTGGCCAACGCTCAGCGCTTCACCGCGGGCAAGAAGGTCGAGCCGCGTCCGTTCAAGTTGCCCAGCGAAAAGAAAGAAGTGAAGCCGATCGATCCGTCGGACTACACTTCGCCGGGCGACGAACTTTCGCCAATCGAAAAAGCCGCCAAAGACGATGCGGGCAAGAAGCAAAAGAAGGGCGACAAGAGCGAAAAGAAGGAAAAATCCGAGTTGGCCAGCGCGAAGGCCAAATAACTCCGGCCGAAGGCGAAGCCTAAGCAGCCGCTTTCAGCTCACGCCGCAGCTGCGCGAGTATCCGCTGGATTTCCTGCTGATACTCGGCGCGTTCGCTCTGCCAGCGCCGCGAGTTCGCCTCGAAATGACCTTGCTGAGCGTCCAATTCGGCCTCGCGAGCAACCAACCGAGCGGCGCGCTCCTCGACGTCCTTTTCACGTAGTTGCGACCAGCGCTCCAGCTCCTGCCGCTGCGTTTGCAAGCCGCTGAACTGCTCCGCAAGTTCCTGCCGCACGGTTTCCAATTCGCTCCGCTGGCGGCGAATTTCGTCCGACGTCAGTTGGAAGTGGTCGGCCAGCCGGCTGCGAACTTGCGCCACTGATCGGCTCAGCGACGCCGGCGCCAGGACGCCTTGAAGCTGCAGCCACGTTTCCTCCGCTGCCAGTCGCGTCTCAAGCGCTTCCCGTTGATCGGATCGCAGTTGCTCGGCGACCTCGTCGAGAGCCCGCTCGCGCGCATCGAGTTCGGCTTCGCGGCGCTCCAGCTCTTTCGTGCGTGCATCCACGGTCGAGAGCGTTTCACTAGCCTCCGCCACTAACGACCGCCGCTCCCGCGTCACGTCGTTTTGAAACGCCAGCCGTTGCCGTTCCAGCTCGCGCTGCTCTTCGGACAGCGTCAGATGCCGCTCCGCGAGCAGCGCTTCCGCCTGATCTAGGTACGCGCCGCGCATGGCCAGCGCGTCCGCGAGCTGCTCGACCTCAAGCATCTTCTGCTCGACGATGCCGAGGCGCTCGAACCGTTGCAGCGCGGTTTCAATTTCCCGCTGCCGAAATTCCAAGCGCCGTTCGTCAACCGCAATCGCCTTGGCGCGTTCATGCTGCTGAGCGCCAATCTGATTCAGCTCCGCCCGCTGGAATTCGATCTCCCCAGCCTGCTCCGCCAGCAGCCGCTCGCAATCCGCAAGTTTTGTTTCCTGAGCAACGATCCGGCTTTCCCGCGCGGAAAGCTCGGATTGCCGTGCGTCAAGCGCCAGCCGCTCATGCGACGCGCGCTCATGCTCGACATACAGCTTGGCTTCCCGCTGATCCAGCTCACGCTGCCGTAGCTCGACACGCTGCCGGCCTTGGTCCAGCTCCTGCTGCCGCGTCCGGCAACCGGCTGTCTCGAATTCCAGCGCGTCGAGCTTCGTTTGCTGTTCGGTGAGTGCCAGTTGCAGCTCCACCTCGCGCGCCGCGACGTGCCGCTCGCGCTCAGCAAGTTCCGCGAGTCGCTGGGCCAATTCGTCCGCGCGATCCAGCTCCGCCGCAGCGGCTTCCTGTCGCTGCCCGAGCTCCGCTTCCCACGTGGCGAGCTTTTTCTCTTGCTCGCCAAGTTCCGATTCTCGCTGGTCGATCCACAAGCGTGCATTGCGAATCCGCGAATCAAACTCCGCTTCTTGTGAATTCAACCGAGCTTCGCGGCGATCGACCTCCGCCAACCGCGATTGCAACCGCTCGGCCAGGTTCGCCGCATGGCGAGCCAGCATCTGCGGCGACGCCGAAAGTGGAATCTCGATCTCCGGCTCCACCAGCCACGCCGGCGCCTCCGCAACGTCGTCCACGATCCCGCCAAACGCCGTTCCGGATTCCACTCCCGCGGCAACGGCCGCCGTCGGCGCCTTCACCGCCGGCTCCGGCGCAGACCGGCGCAATTCGTGGGCGGCGTCCACACGCATCTCACGCTGGCGTGCTTCCAAGCTGCCCTGTTCGTTTGACTGCGTGTTGTAAGCCATGCGCACCGACGAGATGAAGTAAGACAAGCGCACGGTCCTACGACCGGCACAATCGGCAATGGTTGCCCAGCATCTCCCATCGGCCGGCAGCGGCGGAAAAGTTTGGCCCAATTGCCGAAATGCACATCCCCGCCGAAGGCACTGCCGGCAATCGCTTCACTGCTAGCAAGCCGAGCGGAAAAACAGAATCGCAGAGGTCACGCTCTGCGGTCACGCCGGCTGCAGCACGAGAATCTGGATGTCCTTCACTACGTCGCGGACCATTTCGCGGTAACGATCCATGTGCGGCGCCTTCAGATGCGCCTCAAGAGCCGGCACGCTGGCCCACTTTTCGACCACCGTCACCACGTTCGGCCGCGGCGGCTCCGAGACGCTCGTTTGCAGGTCCACCGCCGGCCCATATTCAATGCAGCCGTCCTCATCGCGAACGATTTTGATAATCCGCCGAAATTCCTTGAGAAAGTCTTCTCGCTTCCCCTCCGCAATTTCAATCGTTGCCAATACGTGAATCATGAGGCCAGTAGGCCCCGCTTGCCGAGCGGGACCTTTTAAGGAGTCGAACAACTAAAAAAATAGGTCCCTTCCGGCAGAAGGGACCTACATCAGAGCATCACGCCTTGGCGTCGTCGAGCGCTTGCTGCAAGCGCGCCTTCGGCGGCACGCCCACCTGGCGATCGACCACTTCGCCGTTCTTGAAGATCATCAGCGTCGGAATGCTGTTCACGCCGTAGTTGTGCGAAATCCCCTGAGCGTCATCGACATTCAGCTTCACCACCTTCACCGAACCGGCGTTCTCGCTGGCCAGCTCGTCGATCACCGGGGCAATCCGCCGGCACGGACCGCACCACGGCGCCCAGAAGTCCACCAGCACCGGCTGCTCGGCGTTCAGCACTTCAGTTTCAAAAGTCGCTTCGGTCACTTCCAGGGCGGCGCTCATCTCATGTCTCCTAATCGTTAAAGCCGTCGCTTGCAGCCGCCGGCAGTGTCGCTCGCCCGGGGCTGAGTGAAAACCATGCCGCTTTGTACGCTTTCCGTGCCTGTGGGGTTCGCCGCGGCGGCGAGCCGAGATTATTGGCCGGTTTCGTAGCGCTGTCAAACGCTCCGGCCATGCGTTTGCCCGCGGGCGGTTGTCGGCTTGCGGCAACTTTTCGATACTGAAAGAGCTGCGCGTGCCGATTTGCACGCCGGCTGCCCAACAGGCGCCCCGACTAAGACCGCGGAGAACTCGCCATGGTTCGCACCCCCAGCGCGATGTTGCCCCTTGGAACGCCCGCCCCGGATTTCCGGCTCATCAACGTGGACGGCCGCGAGGTGTCGCTCAGCGACTTCAAGGATGCGCCGGCGCTGTTGGTCATTTTCATGTGCAACCACTGCCCGTTCGTCATCCACGTCGCCGATGAGCTCGCCAAACTCACCCGCGAATACATGGGCCGCGGCGTCGCGACCGTCGGCATCAACTCGAACGACGCTTCGCAGTATCCGGCCGACTCACCCGAGCGAATGGTGGCCGAGGCCGAAGAACGCGGCTATCCGTTTCCGTATCTGTACGACGAAACTCAAGAAGTGGCGCATGCCTATCACGCGGCATGCACGCCGGACTTCTTCTTGTTCGATCGTAACAAGCGCCTCTTCTACCGCGGCCAACTGGACGCCAGCCGACCGCAAAGCGGCATCCCGGTGACCGGCCGCGATCTTCGCCTGGCACTCGACGCCGTGCTCGCCGGCGAAGATCCCCCGCAAGAGCAGTTGCCGAGCCTCGGCTGCAACATCAAGTGGAAGCTCGGCAACGAACCCGAACACTTCGGGTAGGTCCCGCTTGCCGAGCGGGACCTCGCCAGTCGAATGCAGCCAAGATTTCTCAAAAAGGTACCTTCCAGCAGAAGGGACCTACAGCGCCGGCGTCCTCGCTTCATTGAGGAACGGCATGCCCATCGGCGGCGGCACGGCTGAGTTCGTGACATCGCTCGCAGGGCGTGGGCTGATTCTCGCCTCCCGCGTCACCCGCCGCACGATCTCCCGGAGGTCGCCGGTCTCCGCAGCAATCGCCAACTGCCGATCCGCCCACGTCGGCCCAGCCGCCATGGCCCGGCAATGCTCCAGGTACGCCGTACAGCCAAGCTCTTCGGCCGTCGCCGCGAGACTCGCCACAAGATCGTCCACAATTCGCGGCAACGTCTTCGCCTCAAACGTGAATTCATCAACCAGCCTGGCCTCGACTCCGAAGCGCGACGCCCGCCACTTGTTCTGTCGCACGATCATCGGATGGCAGTCATGCTGGTAGGCGCCCTGGTCAATGTCATCAGACAGCGACTTCACGAGGCAGTGAACGAGCGCCGCCAGCGCGAGTGTGTCCTCTAGGCTTCCCGGCATATCGCACATTCGCACTTCGACCGTGCCAAAGTTGTGATGCGGCCGCACATCCCACCACAGTTCGCGAATCGTTTCGATGAACCCTGTGCTCGCCAGGTGGTTCACGAGCCACACGTATTCGCTCCATTTGCGCATCAGCGGCGGCAAACCCGCCGTCGGCAACAGCTCCATGACTTTCGAGCGATACGACTGCAGCCCCGTCGGCTGCCCTTCCCAAAATGGACTGTTGCTCGACAGCGCCAGCAGCGTCGGCAAGTGCCGTAGAATGCGGTCGCAAATCATCACCGCCTTATCGCCCGAATCCACTCCGACGTGTACATGCAACCCGAAGGTGACCATCCGCCGCGCGAGGATTTGCAACTGCTCGACCAACCGTAGGTACCGCTCGTCCGGCGTCACCTGCTGATCGCGGCAGAGCGCAAAGGGATGTAGCCCGCCCCACCACAGCGTCAGCCCCAGCGAATCGGCGGCCGCCTCCACCACGCCCAGTCGGCCGCGCAGCTCCTGGTCTGCTTCCTTCACGCTCTCGCAAACGTCCGTATTAATCTCCAGCACCGACTGAATAATTTCCGGCTTGAAATGGCTCCCGGCGCCCTCCGGCAGCCGCTCCGCGAGCGCCGCAAATGAGCTTGATAGGTCCAACGTCTGCGCGTTGACAAGCCCGAGCTCGATCTCGATCCCCACCGTCGGACGGCGATTGGATTGGAATTCTAAGACGGTCATGCCCAAACCCTTGAGTGCCCAGAGGAGCCTTCGCAACGCCCCGCAGTGCAAACAGCGGGCCGCCTCATCGCCTCTCCGAATTACAGGCCAGAACCACCGTGCGGGCAAGGATTTTGACGCCCAGGGGCAGCGCCCCTTCATCCACGTCGAATGACGGCGTGTGCAGCGGGGTGACCGCCGATAGGTCCGTAGCCACGCCCAGCCGAAACATCGCCCCCGGCACATGCTCCAAGTACACCGCGAAATCCTCGCTGCCCATGCTCGGCCGCGGAATCTCACGCACCGTCACCCCGGGAACGGTCTTGGCCGCCTCGGCGACAAGACGCGTGGCGCCGGCGTCGTTCCGCACCGACGGAATGCTCGCCTGAAACTCGACATCGATCTGCGTTCCGGTGATTTCCTCCACCCCCCGAGTGACCTGGCGAATCTGATCGATCGTCTGCGTGCGGACGAGCGAATCCAGCGTGCGAAGCGTCCCGCCGATCTCCACCTCCTCGGGAATGACATTCGGATTCTGCCCGCCTGCCACGCGCCCGAAGCTCAGCACGATCGCGTCCTGGCTATTGGCGGCGCGCGGCACGAACTGATAGAGCGTGCTGATGAGCTGCGCCGCCGCCGCGATTGGATCACGCGATTCATGCGGCCGGGCGCCGTGGCCGCCGCGGCCGCGCACCACGATCCGAATGGCGTCACAATGGGCGGTGAAGGCGCCGCTGCGAACACCGATTTCGCCGGCCACGCGCGTTGGATCAACGTGCAGCGAATAGATGGCGCTCACCCCCTCAAGCGCGCCGGCCGCTACCATTCCCCGCGCGCCCGCCGCCGTTTCCTCCGCCGGTTGCAGAACGGCTCGCCAATGGATCGGCCAAGGCAGGAGCCCTTCCGTTTCCATCCGGCACAGCGCCATCGCCGTGAATGCGGCAATCGCCGCATGCGCATCGTGCCCACAGGCATGCATGACCCCGTCGCACTGACTGCGATACGGGACCTGCTTTTCATCCTGGATGAGCAGCGCGTCGATATCGCCGCGAAAGGCGACTCGCGTTGTTCCGTCGCCAGCCGGGTTGTCCGCCATCACCCCGCATCCATCCGGCCCCATCCGAACGCTTAAGCCCACGTCGTTGAGCCGCTGGTAGAGCAGCAGACTGGTTTCCAACTCCGCACCGCTGGGTTCCGGATGGGTGTGCAAATAGCGGCGAAGCTCAATCAACGCCCCTTGAAGATCGTCAACGATGCCATCGAGCTTCCGTTTCCAATCGGACATGAAACTATCATAATCCAAACGACGCGCGGGTTCTTGTGCTGAATAGGCCAGAACAGCCGGCCGGCGCGCCTGAAAAACAAGCGGTGATTAGCCCTTACAGAAGGACGACGGAGTGGTCGTCGTTTACAGCTCTCACTACGACATTACGTTCTTCGGCGTCGAACGGCTTCATCCCTTTGATCCGCATCGCGCCAGCCGTGCCTGGCGGCACATTCGTCGAACACACGGATCGGCACTTCTAAAGAAATCGCTGCGAGTTGACCGGCCGGCGTCTCTTGGCGAACTGCGCTTGGTCCATTCGCAGAGCTATATCGATTCGCTCGGCAAATCGGCGAACGTCGCCGCCGCCTTAGAACTGCCCTTCTTGCAACGGGCGCCGGCCTGGCTGCTCAATTGGCGCATCTTGCGCCCCATGCGCTGGGCCGCGCGCGGTACGGTGTTGGCGATGCGAGAAGCCGTTAGGAACGGTCTTGCCATGAACATCGCCGGAGGCTTCCACCATGCCAATCGCGATTCCGGAGAAGGATTCTGCGTTTACTCGGACGTCGCCTTGGCGGTCGCGCAACTCCGCGAAAAAGGCGTCATTGCTTCCGGCCAAAGAATCATTTACGTCGATCTCGATGCCCATCAGGGCAACGGCGTTTGTCACCAGTTCAGACAGGACAAGGAGGTTTTCATCTTCGACGCCTACAACGAGTCGATATACCCAGGACACGACCTCGCGGCACAGGAAAGGATTGACTGCGATATGCCGCTCGAGCAGGGCTGCGACGGCACCGAATATCTCGAGAAGTTACAAGCCAAGCTCCCTGGATTTATCGAATCGGCGGCAGGCAGGAATCATTCGGCGATTGGAGTCTATAACGCCGGCACGGACGTATTTGCCGGGGACCCGCTTGGAGGGTTGAAGCTGTCGTCAGATGACATTTTGGCTCGCGACTTGTTCGTGGTCCGCCAGTTCCGCAGCCGCGGCATTCCCTTGGTCATCCTCCCGAGTGGCGGCTACACGAAAGAAAGCTTTCGTTTCATCGCCGATACCGCGGCGGCCTTGATGAATGCAGACCAACTGAAGTAACGGCTCACCCAAACTGCACAAACTCCGGCGTCACCCGTTCCGGCAGCACCCCGCGGTCGAAGCCCATCGAGAGAAACCGCGCCACCGCCTCGCGACCCCGCGGCCCGAAGTCGAGCGTCCAGTCGTTCACATACATGCCGACAAACTCATCCGCCTGGCCGCGGTCCAAATCGCGGCCATATTGCAGCGCGTGCTCCAGCGCCTCCTGCCGATGATCGAGGCCGTACTTGATGCTGTCGTACAGCAGCCGCTCGACGTCCTGCATTACGGCGGGGCCAAGGTCCTTGCGGATCGCGTTCGCGCCCAAGGGCAGCGGCAGCCCGGTAAGGTCCTTCCACCACACGCCCAGGTCGACGACCAGCTTCAACTCGCTTTCCGCGTAGGTCAGCTGCCCTTCATGAATGATCAGCCCCGCGTCGATGGAACGCTCGCCGTATTTGCCCAGCCGCACCGTCTCAATAATCTCGTCAAACGGCACGACCACGTGATCGAATTCCTGCCCAAGGCACAACCGCAGCGCCAGATACGCGCTGGTCAGCGTCCCCGGCACGGCAATCGTCTTCGACTTCAGCGACTCGACGCTCGCCGCCTCGCGAGCCACCACCATCGGCCCATAGCCGTCGCCCATGCTCGCGCCGCACGAGCACAACGCGTACTTGTCGTCGAGGAACGCGTAAGCGTGAATGCTCACCGCCGTCAGCTCCAGCTCGCCTTTGAACGCCCGGCGGTTAAGCGTCTCGATATCCACCAGCTCATGCGTGAACCGGTAGCGTCCGGTGTCGATGCAATCGTTCGCTAGCGCATGAAACATGAACGCATCGTCCGGATCGGGGCTGTGGCCGACGCGGATGAGCTGCTTGGCTTGAGTCGTAACTGTCACGAGAAACCTTCTGGCAGGTGAAGAACCGGCCGCAAATGGCCGTAGCGCCAGAATAGCAAAAGATGCCAGGCGCCGATATGAGCCGGCGCGAAGGGGTCGGGAGTCTTTTGCGACTGGGGATTTGCAACTGGATAGCAGCTCTGCAGTCGCAAAAGGCTCCCGACCCCGTTAGCCTTCTAGTGAAAACCCGGACGCAGCGGCGGTGCTCAATGGCGCGGGGCCGCCGTCAGACTTCAGTTTCACACACGCCAGCTTCCAAGTGTCGCGGTGGAATTCCAGCAGCTTCAACGCCGCCTCCAACGCCTTCGCCTCCCGCCCCAACCGAGCCCTCGCCAGTTGCCGATACACAAACGCGTATTCCTCTTCCAGCCGCTTCGAGGCGCCGCTCGTCCCCAGGATCGTGCTGCGGACCAGCTCCTCGACAATGTCGAATGTGCGGTCCAGCAACCGCTCGTACTCCGCATGCTGCTCCGGCTGGTTCCAAAGCGGCTGGGCCTGCCGCCCGAAGCGCAAGGCGCCCTCCAGCAGCATCAACTGCAGCTCCGGCTGAGA
>JAICUM010000685.1 GCA_025935855.1 Pirellulales bacterium
TAACTGGACAAACCGCCGATGTCGATTCCACAATAGTTCACGGCCGACCTCCTTCGTTGAAAGAAACTGACGATGCTTCAACACACTCGTCAGCATCCTATCACGATTGAGGTCGGCTGCTTTCATAGCTTCTCCTGTTCATCCCTTCTTCTCATTCGCGAAGATTCGTGAGATTCGCGGCAAAAAAATCTTCATGCCAGAATATGTCGTTCTCTTGTCGATCCCCGGCCTCCGCGGCGAAGATGTCGCGCGCATGCCGCGGTTGAGTGCGCTTACCGGGAACGGCGACCGGGCTGAGCTGGCGCCGAGCTTTCCCGCCGTCACCTGCCCAGTGCAGGCGAATATGACGACCGGCCTCACGCCCAGCGAGCATGGCGTCGTTGCCAATGGGTTTTATTGGCGAGATCGTCGCGAAGTCGAAATGTGGACGTCGCCGAACGATTGCATCCTGAAGCCGCAGTTGTGGGACATTCTGCACGCGCACGAACCGCGGACGACCTCCGCCGTGTGGTTCCCGCTGCACAGCAAACACTGCGGCGCCGACTACGTTTGCACGCCGGCGCCGGTCCACAATCCCGACGGCAGCGAATCGCTATGGTGCTACACGAAGCCGGAGTCGCTGTACGGCGAGCTGATGGCGGAGCTCGGCCACTTTCCGTTGCAGCATTTTTGGGGGCCGCTCGCGAACATCAAGTCCACCGCGTGGATCGTCAGCTCCGCGATCCGCGCCGCCGAACGCTTCCGGCCGAATTTCTTTTACGCCTACTTGCCGCACCTGGACTACGCAGCGCAAAAGTTCGGCCCCGACAGCCCCCAAGCCACACAGGCCGTGACCGAGCTGGACGCCGAAATCGGCCGCATGATCGACGGCTTCGCGGCGGCCTATCACGGCGTCCAGCCGCTCTGGCTCATCGCCAGCGAATACGTCATCACGCCGGTCGATCACGTGCTTTATCCGAACCGCATCCTACGCGAAGCGGGCTGGCTCAAGGTCAAGCCCAGCGACGGCGGCGAGGTGAGCGACTTCACCGCCAGCCGCGCGTTCGCACTGGTGGATCACCAGTTTTCGCACATCTTCATGCAGGACGACGACCCAAAGGCTGTGCATCGAGTAGCGGAGCTATTCGTCGGCCAGCCCGGCGTCGCGGAAGTGTTCTCGCCGCGCGAGGCGATGCATTACGACCTGAACCACGATCGCAGCGGCGAGCTGGTCGTCGTCAGCGAGCCGAACAGTTGGCAAGCGTACTACTGGTGGACCGACGACGCCCAGGCGCCGAGCTTCGCCCGCACGGTCGATATCCACCGCAAGCCGGGCTACGACCCGGTGGAGATGTTCTTCGATCCCGCGACGCGCGGCATTCCGCTGGACGCGACGCTGGTCAAAGGCTCGCACGGCGCCCCGGCGAACGACCCCTCGCAACGCGGCGTGCTCCTCTCCTCCCAGCGCGGCGTGTTCGTCGAAGGCCCCACCGCCGACACCGACGTCGCCGACATCGTGCTGCGACAATTCGGGATTTAAATGGTCAGGGCGACGCGCCTGCCAAGTAGCCATCTCGCTGGAGCGAGATGGTAGCCTCTCGCGGAGCGAGAGGCCTACACTTGTCATTACGCCGGTGGCGTGAAATTGAAGCCGCGACTTTGGCCAAAAAATTTCAGCGGGTTCTCATACACCACCCGGCGGATGAGGCACTCTGGATGCCCGCGTTTGCGCATCTCCAGAATGAAATCCGGCACCGCCGTCGGCTTCGACGGCCCCCAGTCGCCGGCGGAATTCACCATCAACCGCTCGGGGCCGTATAGCTCGACCATGTCGGCCGCGCGCTGCGGCGTACACTTCGTCACCGGATAGAGCGTCATTCCCGCCCAAAAGCCCGCTTCCAGCACGGGCCGAATCGTGTGTTCCTCGACGTGATCGACGAGCACGCGGCCACGGTCCAGCCGCCTGTCGCTGGTCAGCATGTCGAGAATCATCCGCGTCCCCTGGTACTTATCTTCCAGGTGCGGCGTGTGGATGAGAATCTGCTCATTCGTGCGAGCCGCCAGGTCGAGATGCTCCAGAAAGACCGTCGCCTCGTTGCGCGTGTTCTTGTTCAGCCCGATTTCGCCAATGCCTAGCACGCCCGGCCGGTCGAGAAACTCCGGAATCAGAGCGATCACTTCGCGCGCGAGCTTGACGTTCTCCGCTTCCTTCGCGTTGATGCACAGCCACGTGTAGTGCTGAATGCCGTACCAGCCGGCGCGCTTCGGCTCGAACACCGTGAGCTGCTCGAAGTAGTCGCGAAACGCCGCCGCGCTGCCGCGATCGAACCCCGCCCA
>JAICUM010000257.1 GCA_025935855.1 Pirellulales bacterium
ATGGGGCCGGACGGCGTTCTGATTTGCGTCGGGTAAGAGGTCGGGAGTCTTTTGCGACTGGAGAGCCCCTATTAAAGAACGTTGTACCCAATCGCAAAGACTACCCACCCCCGTGCGGCTCGACAGCGCCTATATCCCTGCCTTTCGCCGGACTATCATGCAGGTTTGCCACTATTCGGGCGATTTCCAAGCCGTTTCGCCATGCCGAAGACCCGCAGCGTCGCAATTCTGATCGATACCTCGACCTCCTGGGGCATTCGGCTCATCAAGGGCATCAATAAGTACGCCCACCAGACCGGCGATTGGCTCATCCACGTCGAACCCCGCGGCCGTTACGAAAAGCTGCACCTGCCGGCGGGTTGGAACGGCGACGGCATCATCGCGCGCATCAATCGCAAGGCCCTGGCCGACGAGATTGTCGCCAGCGGCCTGCCGGCGGTGAACGTGTCCTGGTATCCGTTTGCCGGCCCGCGTGTCGGGCGCTGCACGGTGGACGAGCGGCAGACCGGCCGCATGGCCGCCGAGTATTTTCTGGCCAACGGCTTCCAGCAATTCGCGTACTGCGGTCCGCTGGACCGCCCCGGCTACGTTGATCAACTTGCCGAAGCATTTTCACAGGCCATCTCAGCCGCCAGCTTTACGTGCCATCAATTCAAACCGCCCGGCGGCGATCAGCAAACGCTCGCCTGGAACGTCCACCTCGCTAGTCTGGTCCGCTGGCTGAACGAACTTCCCAAGCCGACGGCGCTGCTCACGTGGAGCGCGGCCCGCGGACGGCAAGTGATCGAAGCCTGCCATTACGCTGGCCTTCGAGTTCCTGACGACGTCGCCGTGCTGGGCGGCGAGTACGACGACCTGATGGCTGAAATCTCTAACCCATCGCAATCGACGGTCGATCAACCCGCCGAGCAAGTCGGATTTGCCGCCGCTGAAATGCTGGCCAAGATGATGTCGGGCCGCAAGCCGCCGGCTCAACCGGTGCTGTTTCCGCCCAGCCGCATCGATGTGCGGCACTCGACCGACATCCTCTCGATCGACGATGACCTGGTTCGCGACGCGCTGAAGCTTATTCGCGAGGAAGCGCCGCTGGGCCTTTACGTCTCCGACGTCGTGCGACGGCTTGCCGTCGCGCGCCGGACGCTGGAACAGCGTTTTGTAAAAACCATCGGCCGCACTCCGGCGGCGGAAATCCGCCGCGTTCGCCTTGAGCAGGCCAAGAAGCTGCTCATCGAGTCCGACCGTTCAATCGCCGACATCGCCAAAACGACCGGCTTCGGCCAGCAGGATCTTTTTTCCCGCACGTTCCGGCGCTGCGTCGGACTGCCGCCCAGCGAGTTTCGCCGCCAGCACCACAGCGGCCTGTGGCTCAGCAAAGACAACCGCCGGACCTGAGCGGCGCCTTTGCGCGTAAAGCCGGCCACTCGAAAAAAATGCCAAATGTTTTGCGCGGCGGAATATGGGCCGAAACGCTCGAAAGAAATTAACATAAGTTGACTAATCTACAGCGTCCCGCACTTCGGCGGCCGCTCCTTTCCCTGGCTAGCCAAATTGATTCTCTTCAGTCACAGCAGCGAGTCCACGGCGTCGCCTGGGCGCGGGCCCACAGGCAACTTCAGGCCTGGTGTGCCTTGGGCGACGGCGAGCGTAGCGCTCCTGGCGCTGGCCGGCTGCGGCCAAGGCAGCGGCCTTCGCATGTACCCCATACGCGGCGAGGTTTCTTACAACGGCAAGCCCGTGACCACCGGCTCGGTGATCTACATTCCTAGCGGCAGCGCGGGGAAGCAGGCGGCGGGTAAAATCCAGCCCGACGGTACATTCCAATTGACGACGCGGCAGGGAAACGACGGCGCCGTCGAAGGCGCCTATCAAATCGTCGTTTACTCCCTGAAAGGGCAGGAGCAAGGACCGGCCAGCCGCGACGAAACAGAAACAGGAAAAGCGCGGCGGCCCGCTAAGCCAGCCTACATGATTCCCGAAAAATACGCCCGGCCGGAAACGTCAGGTCTCACTGATAACGTCGATAGCAAACACCCAGGGTTCAAGAAAATAGAACTGAAAGATTGAGTGGAAGCGGAAGCACAAGAGGTCTTTCGGAGCACTTGTCATGATCCATTCCCAGTCCACCCGGCGCGCCTTCACGCTGGTTGAGTTGCTTGTCGTCATTGCCATCATTGGCGTGCTCGTCGCGCTGTTGCTGCCGGCGGTGCAGGCCGCGCGCGAAGCGGCCCGGCGCGGCCAGTGCCAAAACAATCTGAAGCAGATCGGCATTGGCGTTCAAAACCACCTCGCCGCCAAGGGCTGGTACCCCTATGGCGCCAATGACGGCGACTGCGAACGAGGCACCAACATCACCGACAATCCGCCGGGCCTCGGCCGAAAGCCGTCAACGTTCCGCACGCTCATCCTTCCCTACATCGAGCAGCAGCAACTGTTCAATCAACTGCAGCCCATCGCCAAAGCAAGCTCCGACACGCCTTGCAAACGAGTGGAAGACCGCGCGTGGGACAGGACGCCCCTGCAGAACATGGTAGTGCCCTCCTACATCTGCCCGTCTGAAACCGCTCAGGTCGTTAGCGGCTTAGACACATGGTTCGGCCCAGGCGAACTGGCGCCGGCCGGATTTCAAACTGCTGCCATTTCGTCTTATTTCGGCTGCGCGGGACCAGTGGCCTCGGGGCCGGCCGATTGGGGGCTCGACTTCGTCTCCGGCAAATGCTTCGCCGGGATCAACTGCCCCTTCACCGATGGCAACAGCGATCCGCCCGGCAACACGCGCGGCTTCCTCCATGGACACAATTCCCACGGCCCCGGCATGATGGACATGTGGCCCAATAAATACACCGGCAAAGACGTCCCCGACGGCACGTCGAACGTCATCCAAGTCGGCGAGGACTATTGGGTCGATCCGGCGTTGAATCAGCCAGGCGTTTTCAACAATGCGCACTGGATGGCGACCTTCTGCGTCGCCACCACCGTGTGGGGCATCAACACCGACTATGTCACCTTGCTAGGTTTGACGCCCAGCGACCACCTAAACGTCAACTATCTCACCGGCGGAGCCAGTTTCCGAAGCCACCACCCGGGCGGAGCTCATTTCCTGTTCACGGACGGCTCCGTGCGATTCCTGGAAGAAGACATCGATGACAAACTTTTTGGAAACCTTGGCGACCGGCAGGACGGACGAATTGGCGCCGAGTATACTCGACCTACGACAGGCCGCTGAGCCGCTCTTCAACACCTCTAATCGACACTTGGCAACACTGGTTCCGCCCACCGCGGATGCGACCGCGTTGAACGACCGCTCTTTGGAGAACCTGCTATGAAGGTAACCAACCTTCGTCGAAAGCTTGCCGCCACCTTGACCGCGTGCGGGATGCTCAGCTCAGCCGCCGCGTACGCGGCGAATTTGAATACCAATCTGGTCGTCAACGGAGATTTCGAGCACGTCGATACGACGCTGACCGGGGACTACAACGGGCCGAAGATCCTCGACTGGGTGTCAGCAGCAGGATTAAGTGCTTTCGCCTATTCACACGACGGTAGTACGACCGCGGCCGGCATGGTTCCCGACTACGCCAATGGCGGACCCTTGGCGGGTGGCGGGCACTGGTACTTTTCCGCCAACGATGCTCACACAGCCTCCAATGCCAAGACCGACCTCCTCAGCCCCGGCCAGTTCTACCAAGACATCAACGTCGCCGGCGGAGCTTCCGGCACGCTCATCGCGTCCGGCACGGCCGCGTTCAATCTGAGCGCCTACTTCAGTAGCTATCTAACCCAGAACGACCGCGGCATCATTCAAGTGGATTTCCGTGACGCAAGCTCGACCTCGCTGGCGACCGCCACCCTTACGGACACTGACGTCTCCACTTGGGGAAAGGACTTTATCGGCGGAGCCATTCCCGCGGCCACTCAATCGGTCAGACTTTCCCTCTACGGAGTCGCGTTCTCCGGTGGGCCGGACGGGTACATCGACAACGTCGATTTCCGCGTGACGAACGACGTCGTGCAGCAGTTTCTGGCCGTAACCGTTGATCGCGACACCGGCGCCATTACGCTAGCCAACCACACCGGCGCTCCGGTGAATATCTCCGGCTATTCGATTTCCTCGGCCTTCGAAGGCCTGACGCCCGTGAATTGGCGATCAATCGCCGATAACTACGACGCCGGCAACGCGGGCCCCAATCAGATTGACGCCGCCCATCAGTGGACCAAGCTCACCGACCCGGCCACTCATACCGACCTTAGTGAAGCCGATCTCCAGTCAGGCGCCGGCGCCTCGCTCGCCGCCAACCGCATCGTCAATCTCAGTACGTCGGCCGCCTGGATTAAAACGTCGCACGAAGACATCGCCTTCAGCTACATCTCAGGCGGCCAGGTGAAAACCGGCATCGTCCAATACACGGGGAACGGCGGACAACCGTTTGCCGTCGGCGACCTGAACACCGACGGCGTCATCAATGCGGCGGATTGGGTCATCCTGCGAACCAATCAGCACACCAACCTTACCAGCCAATCGCTCGCGCAGGCCTACCGCTTGGGCGACATGACAGGTGACAAATTGAACAATCACGCCGATTTTGTCGCTTTCAAGTCCGTCTATGAGGCCGCCAATGGCGCCGGCTCATTCGCCGCACTGTTCGCCGTTCCAGAACCCGCCACGTTTGTCCTGCTGGCCGGTTGCGGTCTTGGCGTGCTGTTCACGCGAAAGCGCTAACGTTCCTCATTCATCCCGAGCTCGAATCGCCGTCCTTCTGACCTAGCAGCTAAGAATGCCGTAGCGGAGCATCGTAATGAAAGTCACCAACTGGCGTCGGAATCTGGCGGCGACCCTTGTGGCGTCCGGTCTGTTGTCGCCGGCCGCGGCGCAAGCGGCCAATCTCGACACGAATCTCGTCGTCAACGGCGGCTTCGAGAACGTCGATGTCACCATGACGGGGACGTATTTCGCGCCAAAGATTCTCGATTGGACAGGCGCCGGCTACGCCTATTCGCACGACGGCAGCACGACGCCCGGAACGCCCGTTCACGTCGTTCCCGATTACGCGGACGGCGCCGATCCGCCCGGCGCCGGCCATTGGTACTTTTCCACCAACAATGCCCCCGCTGATCCCAATGGCGATATTCGCGCTCCCAACCTTTTCTATCAGGACATCAACCTTGCCGGCGGGGGCACCGGCTCGCAAATCGCGACCGGCGAAGCGGCTTTCAACGTTTCCGCCTGGATGAGCAGCTACTTGAATGACAGCGACACGGGCAACGTCCAGGTCGATTTTAAATCTTCCGGCGGCGCCACGCTGAGCACCGTGACCGTCAGCGACGCCGATTTTGGACCGAACAATGTTTGGTCGCTCAACTCAGGCCTGGGCATCGTCCCGGTCGGAACCGCTTCGGTGCGCGTCTCGCTGTTTGGAACGCCGCGACAGGGCGGCGCCGACGCCTACATCGACAACGTTGACGTAAGGCTTACCGCCGCGTCGAACGTCCTGATGTTTCTCGAGGTCAACACCGCCACCGGCCAGGTCCAGCTCAAGAATCAAACCGGCCAGGCCGTACACATGGACTACTACGAAATCACCAGCGCCAGCGGCGCGTTGAAGAGCAACACGTGGACGAGCCTGCAGGACCAGAATCTCGCTGCGTTTCCCGCCGGCAATGGCAGCGGCAACGGTTGGGAGGAAGCCGGCGGATCGACCAACGTAGTGCTGAGCGAATCTTATCTCACCGGCAATAGCATCGTCGCCAGCCCTGCGACGGTCAGCCTCGGCCAGGCATTCAACGCGGCCGGCGCGCACGACCTGGTCTTCAAATACGCGGTCGTGCCGCAAAACACGCTTACGGCGGATTTCAACGGAGATGGAAAGGTCGACGGGGCCGACTTTCTCCGCTGGCAGCGCGGCCTTGGCGCCACCGGCGCGGCCGCCACGCAGGCCGCCGGAAATGCCGACGGCGACGCCGACGTGGACGCCGCCGACCTGGCCCTGTGGAAAGCGCAACTTGGCGGGGCCGCATTCGGCGGACCGGGCGTGCTGCAAACCGGATTCGTCCGCTACGTGAGCGGCGCCGTCGCTGCCATTCCAGAACCATCGACCGCCGTTTTGTTCGTCATGGCCCTGGCAGGGCTTGGTCTTTCGCGGAAGAGCGGCGACTAAACTTCACGGACTGTTCGAGCACGAGGAAGAACATCATGATCGCTCGGCGTTGTTTTCTTTGCTGCATGGCCATGCTGCTGGCTGTCGCCGCTCCGCGGTTTGTTTCCGCGGACGTGACGCTCGATCGCTTTTACAAGATGGGCGACGACCCTGCCGAAGGCGCCGCGCCCAACAACGTGGTCAACGTCACGTTCGATAGCATCGGCTCGCCAGGACTGCAGCAGCTAATCGATCTGACGGCTGTCAACGGGCCGACCTATCGCACGATCACCGGCCGCCCGGACGGCGGCGGCGGCCTCGGCATCGAGTTCAACGCGGCGCAGCAGGAATACCTCCACGGGCCGAATCTCGGCTTCCCCGAAGTTTCCAAGTCAGCCGTCGGCGGCGGCGGCACGTTGGACTACCAGGGCATTTCCAACCGCGGCTTTCAGTTCTGGGTCAAGCCGCAGTCGGTCGGCCTGCAATCGCTGGTCATGGACACCAACCAACATGGCGTCCGGATCAACGCCGCCGGCAAGTTTTCGATGCGCTATGGGGGCGTGGACTACGATTCGGATATCTCGGCCGCCGCCGGCACGTGGTACCACGTGTTGGTCGTGCGGCCGTCAGGCGCCGCCAATGGCTCGCGGATGTACGTCAACGGCGTCGCCGCCTCCTTCGGCCCCGGCGGATATAACGATGACTTCTCCGATCTGGTCGTCGGCGCCAACACCGCGGGCGACGCCACAACCTTCTCGGGCGGCACCGCCGAGTTCTTCACCGGCGTCATCGACGA
>JAICUM010000778.1 GCA_025935855.1 Pirellulales bacterium
CCAGCCGCGTGCCTCCGCCGACCGCATGGCCAGGACCGCAGTCAGCAGCAGCACCAGGGCCAGCGACGGGGGCCATGTGTCGGTGCCGAACAGCTCAGCGATGCCGGCACCTCCGGCGAACAGGATGGCGACCAGGGCGAGGTCCAGCATCCAGCCGGCGTCGAGACCGCGCGCCAGCCGCAGCTCGAGCCAGAGGATGGACCACAGCATCACCGCGCCGATGGGCGTCAGCAGCAGTGCGATGCCGGGGGGGATGAGGCGGCCGAACAGCGCGAATTGCACCGATCGGTGCTCCTTCTGCTCGCCGCGTTGCCGGAAAACCAGCAGGAAGTGGTCCGGCTCAAATTTCAAAACGGCCTGAGCTACCGCGAGATCAGCGGCGTCACCGGGCTGAGCGTCTCGAACGTCGGCTACCTGCTGCACGTCGCCATCAAAACCGTCCGCCAGCAACTCCACGTCAAGTCCACGTCGGGCGCCGGCGCGTCCGCCGCCCCTGCCGGAGAATAGAACATGAACCGCGAAACCGAAAATCAAAACCAAGCTCCGGCCGGCGACGGCATCGAGCAGTCCTCGCTCAACGGCAGCTCGGAAACCGACGAAGCTCGCCTGACGGCCTACGTGCTTGGCGAGCTTGCCGGCGACGAGCAGGCGGCGGAACGCGAGGCGGTCGAGCGGCAGTTGGCCGCTTCCGAAGCCGCGCGCTCGGCCGTAGCGGAAATCCGCCGCTCGATCGAATTGATGAGCGCGGCGCTAGCGACCGAGCCGGCCGGGATCTTGTCGCCGGTGAATCGAAACCGGATTGAACGGCGAATCAAAGCTCATGAGGAGCCGGCGATTTCATTACCGCTCTCGCGCTCGGCCCGCTTGCAGCGTCGGCTGGCGGTTGCCGCGGCGGCCTGCCTAGCCTTGGGATTTTCCGGCTGGCTCTTCTGGCCTTCAATGCAGGCGGCCAGGAATCCTGGGCGGAGCGTATCGGTAGCTTCTCGCTCCGACGGGGTTGAATACGAGGGGATGAGCCACGTTCTCAGGGGATCCAACGAACCGGTGCGCACGGATGGTTTGTTGGAAGATCTCATAGGTGGAGGCCAGTCTCCTCCCATTAGCAGCGGCCGCGAAAGCAGAGTACAAACCCGAAACCATCACTATTACAGCAGTCCGATTCAAGAATCAGCTCCTGGCGACAAAGGCGGCGTATACACGTTCAGCGGCCCGGTTTATGAAACCAAAACGCGCACCGACCCTTATGGTCCGCAGGTACTGAACCCGACTCCAAAGCCGGGCCTGGGCGCCGAGGGCTTCATGCCGGCTCGCGGCGCGACCGCTGGCGACATCACCGATTTTGGTGAGGTCGAACTCAGTATCGCCGACGGCGAAGGCTTCAACACCGAAGCCTACGCCCGGATCGTCGAAAACCCGTTCCTCGAAGTCCGCCAGAACCCGCTCTCGACCTTCTCGATCGACGTGGATACGGCGTCGTACGCCAACGTGCGGCGATTCTTGAACCAAGGGGCGCTGCCGCCGAAGGACGCGGTGCGGATCGAAGAACTGGTCAATTACTTCAAGTACCATTATGCTCCGCCGGCCGACGACGCCCCGTTCGCCGTGCATGCCGAAGTCGCCGGCTGCCCGTGGGCTCCGAAGCATCGCTTGCTGCGGGTGGCCCTCAAGGGGCGCGAGATCGATTTCAACAACCGCCCGGCCAGCAACCTGGTGTTTCTCGTTGACGTCTCCGGTTCGATGGACGAGCCGAACAAGCTGCCGCTGCTCAAGGCCGCCTTGCG
>JAICUM010000493.1 GCA_025935855.1 Pirellulales bacterium
GAGCTTGCCCGAACCGGCGAGGCCGAGGCTCTCGACGGCGAGGACGCCGGCGGCCTGCGCCAGCGCCTCGACTTGCAGCACCCCCGGCATGATCGGGCGGCCTGGGAAATGCCCTTGAAAGAAGGGTTCGTTGATGGTCACCGCCTTGATCGCGACGATCCCCTTCTGGGGATCGAGGCTCTCGACGCGGTCGACGAGGAGCATGGGGTAGCGATGCGGCAGCGCCGCCATGACCCGCCGGATGTCCAGCGGGCCGACGGTGCTGCCGATCGTTTCGTTCAAAGGCTTAGCGGCCTTGCGGCTGCTTGGACGCCGCCGGGGCGGTCGTCTGGAGCGACGGCAAAGCGGCATTGAGCGCAGCGAGCACATCGTTCGTCACGTCCACGGCCGACGCGACGGCAAGAGTCGAGCCGGATTCCATCAGCACGTTCGCACCGCGCTTCTGCATGACCTGCTGGTAAATCGGCCCGAGCTTGGCGCCGATCTGCTTCTGGATGTACTGCTGGTTCGCCTGGATCTGCTGCTGCTGCGCGGCGATCTCCTGCGCTCCCTGCTGCTGCCTGGTCTGGAACGACTGCACCCGAGCCTTGAGCGCGGCGTCAGGCTCCTTGCCGTTCAGCGCATCGATTTGCGCCTGGATTGCCTTCTGCTCGGTCTGAAGCGGCGTCGCGAGCGCCTTTTCGCGGTTTTGCAGGCCCGTGACCTGGCTGCGAAGAGTGGCCGCCGCACTTTTGCAAGCGGTGCACTCGTCTGTGACCTTGCCCAGATCGACGACCGCGACCACCGCCGGCGGAATTGCCTGGGCCATTGCAGTGGAAGGGACAACGAAAGCAGCGGCAACCGCCGCGGAGATGAGGAGAGTCTTCATTAGAATTGGGTTCCTACGTTGAAGCTGAAAAGTTTGGTGTCATCGCCCTTTTGCTTGAGCAATGCCTTGGCCAGATCGAGCCGCAGCGGGCCGAAGGGCGAAGTCCAGTTGACGCCGATGCCGATGCTCAGGCGCGGCTTCGGCGAATTGCCGAGGAAGAATTCGCGGAAACCGGGCGAAATATTGTACAGAGCGGGATCGCAGGGTGCGTCGTTCGCGGGATCATTATCACCGAGATTTTGTATGCACTGCGCTCCGGTTCCCGTCTTCAGAGTGCCAATCTGAGGAACGTTGACGAGTGGCGGCTGGGTAATTTTCCACAATGAGCCGATGTCGACAAACGCCGATGGCCGCAGCCCCAGGCTCTTGAGGCCCGAGCTGATCGGGAACTCAAGCTCCAGCCGTCCCATGTAATAAGCGCGGCCGCCGATTGAATCGGTGATCCGCGCCTGAGTTTCGTCCAAAGTACAGGCGCCACTCGTGCAGACGTATGGGACGCGCTGAACGCGCGGTCCAAGTCCGCGAAGGTCAAAGCCGCGCAACTCGGGTCCGAAAAAGCGGTCGCTCAGTCGCACTGCATCGACACCCGGAAGCGGTGCCTTGCTGAGCGGAACGATGTAGCCGCCTTCGGCGTGCGCTGAAGCGACCCACCCGCCGCCAAGAGATTTGTACTTTGTGGCATCGCCACGGGCACGGATGTAGCTCACGTTTCCGCCGAGACCTGCGAAATCAGTCGAAAAGGTAAACCGCTGGCCCCGCGTCGCGTGGATCGCGTCGGTGTCGTCAAAAACTGTGGAAATGCCGATCAGAGACGTCGTCCGGCCCCCGAGCTCGTCGCAAAGGTAGTAGCCCGCCTTGAGTGGATCGCACTTCAGCTCGCTGGTGCCGTCGTTCGGCAGGTCGCTGAAGAAGGTGCTCTTGTCGAGCGAGATATTGTCGTGGCTCAGCAGATAGCGGCCCGCCAGATTCCAATATTCACTAAGTGGGAATCCAAGAGTGACGCCGCCACCGGTCGTGTTCTGCTTGTAGGTTGTGTTGCGCTGATTCCCGATGAAGTTGAAGCTGCTGTAATCCTGACGAAAAAGCTGTACGCCGAGGAGAATTGGCTTGTCGAGGAAGTAGGGGTCGCTCCAGCCAAGCTGTGCCGATTTTGAATAAGCCGAGTAGTTGACAGACGCACTCACGGACTGACCCTTGCCCATGAAATTGTTCTGCTGAAGCCCGAGCTGAATGATGAACCGCTCGAGGCTCGAATAGCCGCCCGATAGCGAAAGCTGGCCGGTCGGTTTTTCCTCCACGTTGGCGCCGAGCACCACCCGATCCGGAGTCGAACCTTCGGTCTGCTTGATGTCGAACTTGTCCTGAAAATAACCGAGGCCCTGGATGCGGTCCTTGCTGCGCTTGACCTTGAGGGAGTTGAAGGCATCGCCCTCGTTGAGGCGAAACTCGCGGCGGATCACCTTATCCTCGGTCGTCGTATTGCCCGTGATGTCGATCCGTTCGACATAAACACGCGGCGTCTCCCCCACCTTCAAGGTGATGTTCATCAACTTTTTGTCGGGATCGCGATCATACGTAGGATTGATGTCCGAGAATGCGTAGCCGAGGGTTCCGGCGACTTCGTTGAGGTTGGTGACCGCGTCCTCGACCTGCTTCGCGTTGAACCATGCGCCGGGTTGAATATGCGCAACCTGGAGTACTTTTTCCTTCGGGAAATCACGGAGCGCGCTTTCGGCGTTCACGGTGCCGAAATGGTACCGCGGACCCTCGTCGACGACGTAGGTGATGACGAAGTCTCGCCGATCGGGAGTCAGCTCCGCCAGCGCGGAAACCACGCGGAAATCGGCGTAGCCCTCGGTCAGATAGAAAGCGCGAAGCTTCTGCTGGTCGGCCGCCAGCCGGTCGGGATCGTAGCTGTCGTTGGACTTGATGAAGCCAAGCAGGCCACCGGCTTGCTTGGTGTACATTTCCTTGCGCAGCCGCCCGTCGGAGAATTGCTTGTTTCCAAGAATGTTGATCGCCCGGATCTTGGCAACGTCGCCTTCGTGGATCGAGAAGATCACGTCGACGCGATTCTGGTCAAGCTGGACAATCTGGGGTTCGACGGTCGCGGCGAAGCGGCCCTGCCGGCGATAGAGTTCGAGGATGCGGTCGACGTCGGAACGAACCGCCGAACGTGTGAAGATCTGACGCGGAGCGAGCTTGATCTCGGGAGTGATCTTGTCGTCCTTGATGCGCTTGTTGCCTTCAAGGATGATGCGATTGATCACCGGGTTTTCGCGCACCGCGATGACCAGGTTGCCGGTTTCGCCGCCGGAAATGGTGACATCGGCGAACAGCTGTGTCGCGTAGAGGTTCTTGAGCGCCTGATCGAGGCTCTCCGCCGTATAGGTCTCGCCCGGGCGCAGGTTCGCATAAGCGCGGATCGTTTCCGGCTCGAGCCGCTGGCCGCCGCGCACCACGATCGACCGAATGACGTGTTCCGCCGGCGCTTGTGGAGCGGGAGCCGCAGCTGCGTCGGGCGCAGTGGCTGGCGGCGCGGTGGTTGGGGGCGCCGTGGGCGCGGGTGCGGCTTGCGCGAACAGCGGCGCGGCCGTGCCGCCAAGCACGGTACCGATCAGAAGCAGCGCGCCCGCGCGCCGGCTAAAACTCGTCGTCCTTGAAATCACGCGTCCCCGCCTTTTTTGCGAATTGGTGCGACGGCGTACTTCGCCGCCAAGCCCCTGTTGCTGCCCTGCCCCAACCCTCCTAGCCAATCAAGCGCTGAAGCCGGTCCCACAGACCCAACGAGCCCAAATCGCTGAATGTCGTAAAGACCACCAATGCAAGGATAATCGCGAGACCGCCGCGGAATGCCCAGTCGAGCGCCCGCGCGCTAAGCGGGCGCCGCCGGACGGCTTCCACGGCATAGAAGAAGAGATGCCCTCCATCCAGCATCGGGACTGGCAAGAGGTTGA